>CAMPBE010000009.1 GCA_946636615.1 uncultured bacterium
ATACGAACAATACCACGTTCATCCAAGTGCCTCAATGCATCTTCTGAAACATTTGGAATTTCACGTGTAATTTCTTCAGGTCCGAGTTTTGTTTGACGAGCATCTATTTCTAATTTTTCAATATGAACTGAAGTGAAGATATCATCGTGTACACATCTTTCTGATAACAAAATCGCATCTTCGTAGTTATAACCTTCCCAAGGCATATATGCAACGATTACGTTTTTACCTAATGAAAGTTCTCCGCAATTTGTAGATGCACCGTCTGCGATAACATCACCAACATGAACTTTATCACCTTCATGAACTAAAGGCTTTTGGTTAATACATGTATCTTGGTTACTTCTTACATATTTCATTAAAGTATATACATGCGGTTTGTTTTGTTTGTCACGAATAATAATTTCTTCACCGACAACTCTTTCAACTGTACCGTCAACATCAGACACAATAACCATACCAGAGTCTTTTGCAACACGTTTTTCCATACCTGTTCCGACTACCGGTCTTTGAGTAATCAAAAGAGGTACACTCTGACGTTGCATGTTAGAACCCATCAATGCACGGTTAGCATCATCGTGTTCAATAAACGGAATCAATGATGTCGCAACAGAGATGATCTGAATTGGTGACACACCAACATAGTCAACTTTGCTTGATTCACTCATTGTAAATTCTGATCTGTAACGAATAGGAACAAATTCATCTTTGAAAGAACCGTCTTTGTTCAATTTTACATCAGCAGGAGCGCATCTGAATTCTTCGTCTTCGTCTGCTGTCATATATACAACTTCATCAGAAACCTTACCGTCTTTAACAACGAAGAACGGAGCTTCAATAAAGCCGTAATCATTAACTTTTGCGTGAGTTGCCAAAGACCCGATCAAACCTGCGTTCGGACCTTCAGGTGTTTCAATAGGACAAATACGTCCATAGTGAGAAGGATGAATATCACGAACAGCAAAACCGGCACGTTCTCTCATCAAACCACCCGGTCCTAATGCTGAAATACGTCTTTTGTGAGTCAATTCTGCTAACGGATTGATTTGGTCCATAAACTGTGATAACTGAGAAGAACCAAAGAATTCTTTTAAAGATGCAACCAATGGTTTTGTATTTAAAAGATTCAATGGAGTCAATGTTTCAGAATCTTGCAAAGTCATTCTTTCTTTAACGATTCTTTCAATTCTTGAAAGACCAACTCTGAATTGATTCTGCAACAATTCACCAACTGATCTGATTCTTCTGTTACCCAAGTGGTCAATATCATCAACAGTACCTTCATCGTATGTCAGATTGATTAAATATTCAATTGAAGCTACAATATCCTGAACTGTCAATGTTCTTTGATTCTTAGGAATATTCAAGTTTAATTTTTTATTTAATTTATAACGACCAACACGACCTATATCGTATTTCTTTTCATCAAAGAAACGAGCTTCCAAAATAGAACGTCCGCCTGCAGCTGAAGCAGGATCACCCGGTCTTAATTTTTTATAAACTTCAATCAATGCATCATCAGTTGTTTCTGCTGTATCTTTATCCAAAGTCTTTTTCAAAAATTCAAAATGAGTGAATAAAGATTCCATTTCACCAACTGTAATACCCATAGCTTTTAACAATGTTGTAGCTAAGATTTTTCTGTTTTTATCAATTTTTACATAGATAACATCATTTGAATCTGTTTCTATTTTCAACCAAGCTCCACGGTTAGGAATCATGGTTGCATTGTATAAACGTTTACCTGCAGGAGAAATTTCACGTTTAAAATATACACCAGGAGAACGTACGATTTGAGAAACGATTACACGTTCTGCACCATTTACAATGAATGTACCTTTGTCAGTCATTGTCGGAATATCACCGATGTAAACTTCTTGTTCTTTAATTTCACCCGAATCACGGTTAACTAATCTTACCATTACACGCAATTGTTTTGCATAAGTTGCGTCATGGATTCTTGCTTCTTCAATAGTATACTTTGCATTGTCAAAAGTATAATTTGGTAAGAAGTGAAGCTCTAATCTGCCTGTATAGTCTTTAATAGGAGAGAATGAAAGTAATTCTTCCTTCAAACCTTCTTTCAAAAACCATTCAAACGATTTTTTCTGCACTTCAATAAGGTCCGGTAAATCATCCAAACGAGTATGAGGAATACCCATTGGTGTTACTCTTTCTGCGTATTTTGTGTTAGACATTAATTCACCTCATTTATGTCGTGTAAGTACCAAAAATTGTTATTTCTTCTCAAAACCACCCTGAAAGCTTGATTATTATTCATTTTTAAGGGGTTTATATGAATTATTTACAATTAAAAAATCTAACTTAAGGCTGTAAACCTTTCATTTTACTGAGTTTCAGTTAAATGAACATACATGCTATTTTAAATTTAGACATAGTACACCTAACTTAATTTAACATGTTATTTAATCATAGTACATCAAATTTTTACGTCAAGAAAATCTCGAAATTTTTGTAAATATTTTTGTAACATTTTGTAAAATTTTAATTTAAAACTAATGAAAAGTTTTGCGACACTAGGCATTTAATGTCAAGCGTAACCAAAATTTTATTCTCTTATTTTAATATAATTTATACATTTTTATTATAAAATTATTATATGATTTCTTTCGATAGCTTAACTTTAAAAATATGGCTTGAACAAAATGAAAACTTTCTTATTGGTGCAAGAATACAAAAAATACAGCAACCAACAAGAAAAGATTTAATTCTTTATTTAAGAAAGAACAGCGAAACAAGAAAACTATATTTAAATATTAATCCACAGTATTATCACGTTTGTTTTATGAGCAAAACAAACGAAAATAAAAGGCTTATTGAAATTCCGCAAAAACCTCCAATGTTTTGCATGCTTCTCAGAAAATATATTGAAAACGCAGTTATATCAAAAGTTTCACAGCCAGCTTATGAAAGAATTTTAGAAATTTATATAGAAACATTTAATGAACTTGCCGAAAAAATTTATCTTTGCCTAGCTATAGAATTAATGGGAAAACATTCTAATATTGTTTTATATAACTATGATACAAATATAATTTTGGGTTGTGCACACAATGTAGGTTCAGATAAAAGTCGAGAAAGAGAGTTAGCTGGGACATTACCTTATATCTATCCACCAAATCCTCCCAAAAATTGGTATACTACAGAGAATACTTTTTCCAATGACACTTCTGGTAATATAAATAATGTTATTGATGAGTATTATGCCAAAATTATTAATGAAGATAAATTAAAAAATCTCAAATCAACATATATACAAAATCTGAACAAAAGACTTAACAAGAACATAAATTCTTTAAACAAAATGTCATACAAACTTGAAAAAGAATATGATTTTGATAAATACCGTCTTAAAGGCGATTTAATAATGGCAAATTTGTACAACAAAATAGATTTTTCAAGCAACATCAAAGTATTTGATTACGAAAGTAATAAAGATATTATTATTGAATTGGATAAAACAAAGACTTTAAAAGAAAACGCTAATATGTATTATAGGCAATACAACAAAGGCAAAAATTCCGTAAAAAAGCTTTCTGAATTGATTGAAAATTTAAAAAACGAAATCAGTTATGCAGAACATATGATATATTTTGTAGAATCTGCAACAAACATAAATGAATTAAAAGATATAAGTTCTGAAATTGAACCGGAAAAGCACAAAAAAACAGAAAAGCCTTCAATATTTCCGGAAGAAATTATCCTTAATAATTGCAAAATATATGTGGGCAAAAACAACAGACAAAACGACTACATAGTATCAAAGCTTTCTGATGATGAAGATTTATGGTTTCACACAAAGGATTGTGCGGGTTCTCATGTACTTTTAAAATGCGATAACCCTTCAGATGAAATAATACTAAAATGTGCTGAACTTGCAAAGCAATATTCAAAAGCATCCGGCTCATCAAAGGTAGGAGTAATATATACAAAAAGAAAACATTTAAAGAAACCCCCAAAAGCTAATTTAGGATATGTAACATACAAAAATGAAAAAGAAATAATTATATAGGTTATGAAAGAAAATTTTGACGAAAATAAAAATTCGAACGACAATATTACTATGGCAAAAAAACATGTTATAGCACTTGTTGATTGTGATTCTTTTTTTGTGTCCTGTGAACAATCAGTGAATCCAGAATTAAAAGGAAAACCTGTTTGCGTAATGTCAGGCAGGGGACAATGTGTAATATCCCGTTCAAGAGAAGCAAAAAAACTTGGCGTAAAAATGGGTATGCCATACTTTCAAATCGAGGGCGAACTAAAAAAAGCTATATATATCAATGCAAACCATGAATTATATTCCGAGATTTCTAAAAATGTAATGGGTGTTTTAAAAACCTTCAGTCCAAATGTTGAAATATATTCTGTAGATGAAGCTTTTATAGATTTAACAGGACTTGAAAGACTTTATAAAAGAAATTATTTGGAAATTGCACAAATGATACGCGAAAAAATCCTTCAAGAAACAGATATTCCGGTGTCAATAGGTGTAAGTTCCTCCAAATCATTAGCAAAATTAGCTTCTGATAAAGCCAAAACCTTGGGGGAGAAAGTATTTCTTGTAGGTGCCAGAAAAATTGAACCTTTACTTAAAGAGACCAGCATTGACGAAATTTGGGGAATTGGCAGGAATCTTTCTCAATTACTTAGAAAAAACGGAATTTTAACAGCATATGAACTTGTAAGTCAAAACGATCTCTGGCTTGATAAACAAATAGGAATCAGGGGCTTGGAAATGAAACATGAATTATTGGGAGAAATGGTTTCGCCTGTTTCTAATGAAATAAAACTTCCAAAATCAATTCAAAAAACAAGCGCTCTTGCAAAATTTTCATCCGACAAAAATTATTTAAAAAATTCTCTTAATTACCATATCCACAGAGCCTGCATGCGATTAAGAAGAATTGACGCAAAATGCAAATCTGTAAGTATATTTTTAAGGACAAAAGATTTTAAAGTTTATTGTGAAAAAAAATTATTAAATATTCCGACAGATTTTGAAATGGAAATCTCCGATATTATTTTTGAAATGCTCGACAAAATCTATAATCCTAATATTTTATATCGCAGCACAGGTGTGATACTTGAAAATTTTGAATTAAACAGTAATGCACAAATGTCACTATTTACAGACATATCAAAGGATACAAAAAAATCAAAATTAACTAAATGTTTTGACAAACTTGAAGAAAAGTTTGGCAAAGATATTATTCAAACAGGTTTTATTAAAAAGGACGTATAAAAAAAGAGACCCAATAGTATCAATTGAGCCTCTTTTTCAATTTAACAATTTTAGTCTAAGACCCAGCCGTTTGTCAAATCAACTTTTACAGGTTTCAACAATTTTAAATAAATAGTATCTTCAGGTTTAACCTCTAATTTTTCACCCTTTAAAGTTGCTCTTACAAATTTCATAAACCAATTTCTGTGTTTTGTAATTTCAGAGATTCCACTAAAAGCTGTAGTTTGATCATTTGTAGTTGTAATAATTGAGTTGTCATATACAAGAACACCGTTACGAACGAACCATCTTCCCTTTCTCACATCGAGCAATTGACCTTTAAGAGTAGCTCCTTTTCTCACTAAAATATATTTTTCAGGAGTTACATAGTTTTCAGGTGCAACTGCAGTATATATTTCACCCGGAGCTGATGTTTGAGTGCTTGCGTATTTAGTAATTAAAACAGGGACTATTGTACCTGCAGGAATCGTACCTATACTACCTTGAACATAAGCTTCTTTAACAACAAAACCTTCGCCTGTTTTCTTTCGCATAGCTTCAGCAAGTTTTGCATTCGGATTTAGTTTTGCCTGTTCCATCATTTGAAACAATATAGCAGCAACTTCAGCTCTTGTTGCCGGTCTGTCAGCTTCCACTCTCTTTGGAGATGCAGACGGAATAGTTACAAGCATATCCAAAATTGAAGCCTTACCTGCAGGAATTAAAAACCATTCCGGAATTTCATTTACATCAGCATATTTAGCTGTCAAAACTTCTCTCGCTTTGAAAGCACTAATTTGTTCTGTTGTTAATGCATTTACTGCAACCGAAATTGATTCGCCACGAGATACGGAATCCTCAGGTCTAAAAGGTTGACCTTCCGGAGGACAAGAGATCAAATCAAAAAACAATGCCTTTTGAATTGCATCATACGCCCAAAAAGACGGATCAATATCAGTAAAATTAACAGGTTGGGCAACAGTTGTATGCTCCTGACCCAATGCTTTTATTGCCATAGAGGCAAATTCAGCTCTGGTAACATTTTCATCCGGCTTAAATGTACCGTCAGGATAACCTATAATAACACCTTGTTCTGTCAACAATTCAATTTCTTTTGCTGCCCAATGACTTTGGGAGACATCAGGATAAGCAAAAGCGGGAATTGAATAAAAAGTAACTAATAATAAAGTTACAAAAGCTTTAAATAAAAATTTCATTAAATCTCTCCTTAAAAAACTCTACCCTCAACATCATGCTACAGTTAAAAATCAATTACGGCAAGTTTTAATAAAGTTATGTAAATTAAGCAATTATACATATAAATTATTCTATATCATCCTTTGATGCTTGTAAAATTAGCTCCACTTTAGAAATTTGACGTCTTAATTTACTTAATTCACGTTCTAGCGTAGATCTATCTTTTATATTTTTTCTTTCACGCATTAACTTGCTTTTTTCTCCAATTTCACCAATAGCATTTACAATAACACCTACAATGACATTCATTACAATAAATGAAGAAATTAGAATAAAAGTTATAAAATAAATCCATCCGAAAGGATTTTTTGCGCATATAGGTCTTGCAATACCCGCCGCCCAATCATCCAATGTAACCATCTGGAACAATGTTGCCATTGTTTTTCCGATTGTTCCAAAATATTCGGGGTAGCTCTCCGCATATAAAGTAGTACCCATTATTGCAAAAATATAAAATATCAATAATAAAAGCAAACAAGCCCAAAAAACATTAGGAATTGAATCTATTATTGCCTGCACAATAAGTCTTAGTTTTTGCATTCTCGTAACAAGCCTCAATGCTCTAAGAGCCCTCAAAACTCTAAAAGCTCGGAACGAAGAGAATACGCCTCCGGTTGGAACCCATGACATTGCAACCAAAATAAAATCAAAATTATTCCAACCGTCTTTAAAAAATTTTCCACCATATACATAAAGCTTTATAATCATCTCTATAGTAAATATGATTACACATGCAAAACAAGAATGAAGAAGAAATGTTCCAATATAATTACAAATTGAAGGATATGTTAAAAGACCAAGAGCAATTGCATTGTACACAATAACAGCCAAAATAAAATTATTTGTATACTTATGCTCAATAAAAAATTTCAACTTATCCTTCAAAATAAAACTCTCCAAATATAAAAACAAATTCCCAGAGATGGATTCGAACCACCGTTGGATGATCCAGAGTCATCAGTCCTGCCGCTAGACGATCTGGGAATATTTTCATAACAATTATAATACTAAAAAAGATATTTTTGCAACAATCAAATTATTATAAATCAGAAATTTTATTAATTTGCTCCTTTACAAATGTATTTGAATTATCAAATGAACTTGCTTTTTTAATAGCTTCTTTAGATTTATTCAAATAAGATTTGTCATTTGTTAACTCAAACATATATTCGTTTGCATATGACAAATACAGATAAGGTACAAAATCATGAGCGATTTCTGTCAGCTTTTCAAAATATTTTATCGCATTTTTCATATCACCTTTTTTGTAGCTGACATATGCTAGTCTTGTTAACTTTTGCTCGATATTTTCAATCTGATAATGCTCATTTATTGAATTATCTCTGCTTATGACAATAGAAACATGATCAGACGATTTTTTACAAGGTAAAACATTGCTTTTATATATATTATATTTTCCTTCTTCCACCCACATAGGATTAGCATAATATATATTTTCCTGAGCACTTTTCATTCTGTCATTAGCCATAGGATGAGTACGAGTAACCAGCGTATCCAAATCCTGCAGAGTTTTCATACAATCAATTGCATATAAAGCTTTTTCAGGATCGTAACCGGCTTTTATAATCAAACTCAGCCCTTCTGAATCTGCCATATATTCCATCATACGCATTTCTTTATAATATTTAACAGAATATGCGGCAGCAGCAGAAGTTACAGCTAACTTTGCAATAGCCTGAGCTGTGTCATTATTATTCATTCGGGTTTTTGCGCCTCTGTATAAACCGATCTTATTTCTGTCCAATTCTAACTGTCTTTGATGATGTCCCAAAAGGTTATGCGCCATTTCATGCGCTATAACAAAAGCCAAAGCATCGTCACTTGTATAAAGAGAATCATACAAAGCTGTCTGAATAACTACCAAATTTGTATCCGTTGAATATGCGTTATAATCTTCAGCCGTTTTTCTTATAGCAAAACGCCAATTTGTATATTCTAAATTATTTGCTCTGATAATTCTTTCAGCTATTCTGTATATTTTGTAAAAATCAACAATACGGGGTTCAATATTTACAACAATACCTTTGTCAACCTTTAATGCAGATTTAATGTCTTTTTCGTAAATCTTATTATCTGCAGCTAGCTTTTTTTCATAATTCTTTTCAGAAACTACATCAATATCGGATAATTTTATAAGTTCAGGATCTTTAATTCTGCTTATATTGATTTTTTGAGAAAATGATTGAGTATAATCACCTCGATTAAGACGTTTATCAACCGTATTGTATTTTGCATTTTTCTTTGCTTCTTTAAGCTGTCTGTCCACATAAGAAGAAGCATATGTGTTCATCGGGAGCAAAAACAAAAATAAAAGCACTAATATTTTTTTCATAATATCTCCTGTTTTTATAAATAATAAATTCTTTTTTTTATTTTATCAAGCAAAGATTTCGAAAACTTAATAATTTATGTAATTTTTATTCTTTTGTTTTATAATTTTTATGATAAAAGGGATAGAGGTATAAATTTATGTCTTACAGATACGATGCAGGTGAAGTTATTACCGCAATGGTAACACCATTTAATGAAAAAAGAGAAATTGACTATAACAAAGTTGAAGAATTGTCTCAATATTTAATGACACATGGTAGCGATGCAATTTTAGTTGCAGGAACTACGGGCGAAGGACCTACACTTACTCATGAAGAAGAATTTGAAATGCTAAGCACCGTAAAAAGAGCTGTTGCAAATAAATGTAAGGTTATAATGAATGCAGGTTCAAATTCAACAGAAACAGCAATAAATTCTGCCAAATGGGCTCAAAAAGAAGAAGTTGATGCAATTCTTTCAGTTGTTCCATACTATAATAAACCATCTCAAGAAGGCATGATTGAACATTTTTCAGCAATAGCGGAAAGTACAGATTTACCAATCATTATATATAATATCCCCGGAAGAACAGGAGTTAATATGCAACCGACAACTGTTGCAAAACTTGCTGAAAAATATACAAACATTGTAGGTATAAAACAAAGTTTTGGAGATATGGATGCAGTTACTGAGATGAAACTATGCTGTCCTGAAGACTTTACAATATATTCAGGTGATGACAGCTTAACTTTACCAATGATGGCTTTAGGTGCGAGAGGTGTTGTTTCAGTTGCGTCACACATATTCGGTTCAGAAATGAAATCTATGATAAGAAATTACAAATCAGGAGAATTCTTGGCTGCACTTAACATGCATAAAAAATTATATCCAGCATTTAGAAAACTTTTCATGGCTCCAAATCCTGTGCCGGTAAAAGCTGCACTAGCACATTTAAATATCATCGAAGATTATGTTAGAAGACCTTTGGTAGAACTTACTTCCGAACAGAAAAAAGAATTATTCAAAGTTATCGATAAGGTTAAAAAGAATTAACCTATATGGGTTATAAAACAAAAAACAAATTAGAAATAATATTATAACAGTAGAAGAGGAATAAAAAAGTGAAAAACAAAATTTTAATGTTCTGGTTTATCGTATTAATAGTTATTGTTTCAACTATTTTAATTTTTGTAAAACCGACAAAATTAGGTTTGGATCTCGTTGGAGGTTCAAGATTAATCCTTGAAGCTGAAACTACCGAAACAATTGCAAAAATAACACCGGAAGTTATGAGCAGACTTCAATTTGCTATTGAACAGCGTGTAAATAAACTAGGTGTTGCAGAAACTGTAGTTCAACAAGTAGGGGATAAGAGATTATTAATCGAAATTCCAAACGTAACCGATTTAAAAGAAGCAAAAGCATTTATCGGAGAGACAGCTCAATTGGAATTTAAAAGAGAAGGGAAGGCTGCTGATGGTTCTCCTATTTGGTTATCAACAGGCTTGACAGGTAGAGATTTATCAAAATCAAATTTAAGTACAGATCCTTCAGGACAATGGGTTGTAGGATTAGAATTTAACGCAGAAGGTGCAAAGAAATTTGCAGATTTAACAAAAGAATTGGTAGGAAAACCAATGGCAATTTTCTTTGACGGAGATTTAATATCGGCACCAAGAGTAAATGAAGCTATATATGGCGGCAAAGCCCAAATTTCCGGCGGAGAAAGCGGATTTGCTTATGACGAAGCAGAAAGAATGGTAAATTTATTAAATGCCGGAGCGTTACCTGTTCCAGCAAAGATTGTTGAAGAAAACACAGTTGGACCTACACTTGGGGCTGACAGTGTTGCGAAATCACAAAAAGCAGGTATCATCGGATTATCACTTGTTATGTTATTTATGTTGCTATATTACAGAGCTCCCGGTGTCATCGCAGATATTGCATTGATTATTTACGGTTTGATATTGTTTGCATTATTCAAAACAATACCTGTAACATTAACTCTTGCTGGTATCGCAGGATTTATCCTTTCAGTAGGTATGGCTGTTGATGCCAATATTCTTATTTTTGAAAGAACTAAAGAAGAATTAAGAGCCGGAAGAAATTTATTCACAGCTATTAATTCAGGCTTTGACAGAGCATTTACAAGTATTTTTGACTCCAATATGACTACAATTATAACTTGTACTATATTGTACTTCTTAGGAACAAGCGTTGTTAAAGGATTTGCATTAACACTTGCAATAGGTGTTATTGTTTCAATGTTCTCAGCAATTACTGTTACTAAAAACTTTATGCACTTAATATTTGGAACAGGGGAATTGAAACATCCGGCAATGTTCGGTCTAAGACAAGACGAAATAGGTCAAAGTTATGAAGCTGTCGAAACAAAGAGAGAAAAAGCTCGCTTCGGAATACTTGATTAAGTATTTATTCGTCATCCTGAGCGTTAGCGAAGGATCTCAATATTTATTAAGTTTCTTCGACTTATACCTCAGATGACAATTTAGAAAGGTAAATAAAATGATAGATACAGGAAGAAAAAATTTAATACACATAGTAAAATTCAGATGGTTATGGATGGCATTTAGTGCGCTACTTTTAATACCCGGTATCATTGCAATGATTTATTCATCCGTAACATATTCAAACCATGCACCGCTCAAGGTTGGCATTGATTATACAGGTGGTACCATTTTACAATATGGATTGGTACAGAATTTAGAAAACAATGACGTTACTAAGGTTAGAAAAGCATTACAAGGAATCGGAGTTGAAAACCCATACATTCAAATATTAAATGTAAATAATGAACAACAAAAAAATACTGAATCAAACATTAATTCAATAATATCAATAAGAACAAAGTTTATTGACAAAGATTCTGACATACAAGATAAGATTTCAGCAGAATTAACAAAAGACTACAACAATCCTGAGTTAATATCAGTAAGTTCTGTTGGTCCTACAATGGGTAAAGAATTGTTTAAAAATTCGCTTATTGCATTAACACTTGCCATTCTGGGCATCATCGCATACTTGTCATTCAGATTCAGATTTGATTATGCATTAGCCGCAATTTTAGGTCTTGTACATGACGTAATCTTCGTATGCGGTGTATTTTCAATTTTAGGTTTAAAATATAACGTTCAAATTGATGGTATGTTTGTAACTGCAATACTTACAGTTATAGGTTTTTCTGTTCATGACACAATCGTTGTATTTGACAGAATCAGAGAGAACTTAAGATACTATTCAAAGAAAATGTCATTTGGTGAAATTGTAGATGCTTCTGTAAACCAAACTTTAGCAAGAAGTATCAACACATCCGTTACAACTTTGATAACATTGTTGGCATTGTATTTCTTTGGAGGAGTTACAACAAGGGATTTCGTTCTTTGTATGATATTAGGTATAATGATCGGAACTTATTCAAGTATATTCTTCTGCAGTATGCTTGTTGACTTTTGGAACGATAAAAAAACAGCTCCGCAAAAGGCGTAAGACTTCAATAGGAGTATATAAGATTAGAAGAATAGAGGATTAGCTATTTACGTAAAAAGACTAATCCTCTATTTATCTATAACACCGCCTTAATAGCTTCTATCATGCCTGTCTCGTCGGCAATATTTTTCCCTGCAATATCAAAAGCCGTCCCATGTCCGGGGGAAGTTCTTATTACATCAAGCCCAATTGTCATATTAACTGTCTTATTTCCTGCTACAGTTTTTATTGGTATTAGTCCCTGATCGTGGTAGTTTGCAATAATACAGTCATAATCAGAATATTTAATAAATAAAGTATCAGCAGGCAGAGGATTTGTTATATTAACTTTCTTTGATCTTAATTCATCAACAGCAGGTTGTAAAATTTCAATTTCTTCTATGCCCAAAATGCCGTCTTCACCTGAATGAGGATTAAACCCACACAATGCAAATTTAGGATTTTGTATATTTAATTTTTCTTCAAAAAAATCTTTTAAGTTTAAAATCTTTTTAACAACTAATTCTTTTGTTAAATTAATTTCTTTTAATGCAACATGACGTGTTAAAAGCAAAACTCTGAAATCTCCTGCCACAAATAGCATTTCTGCAAGCTGTCCATCATGTGCAAGATATTTTTGCAAAATTTCCGTCTGACCGTTAAAATTATACCCTGCTAAATGCATCGCATTTTTTGCAACAGGCGCTGTTACAATAGCTTTTCCTTTTAATTCACAGGCCAACCTTACAGATTTAAAAGAAAACTCTCCTGCTTCTTTTGATATTTTACCACATTCAATATCACCTGAATAAGGAACTTCTATTATCTCATAATTTTTGTTTAATCTTCCATAAAAATTTATAATCTTACGATTAGAAATTATTGCAATTTTATCTTCAGGCAAACTCAATTCATTCAATGCCTTAATCGTAATTTCGGCACCAATACCATTAGGATCACCTGTAGTAATTAATATTTTATCCATTAAGACCGCCGTGTGACTCAAAATATTTTAATATATCAATCAAAGTATTAGCACCGCCAAGATTACCAGATTTTGTAACAATCCATTGACCATTATGATCAATAGAAAGGGCAATAGCGGACGTAACCTCATCTACAAGTTGAAGCTGGTATGCGCCTATAGCTCTACAACATTTGTAAGATGTTTCTCCACCCAACGTAATTAATAAAGCTTCTTTCTTCTCTAAAACCCTTTTTGCCAACTCTGCTAAAAATTCAGTTATAAAATCAGCTAAATTTGCTTTTGACAATTCTGCTTTTAATGAATCATCTGAAAAGCCATCAAAATCTTTTATTAAATTTGAGGTATGAACAAGCACCGTATTGTCAAAATTCAAGTTTGAAACAATCCTATCTACAAGTTCATCTTTAACACCACCTAAAACAGTTTTCAAATCCAAACTCAATGTTAAAACATTATCAAACTCGTCACTTTTTTCCAACGTTTCAATTTGACTCGCAGTTATTTGAGTTGCACTGCCAGATACTATAAATTTTGGAAGAGTAGCAAACGTCTTTATAATATGTTCTTCATTGTCAACATCAGAAATCCAGAATTCACTCAAAGCTTGTGCAAAAGCTGCTGTTCCGGTTGGAAGAATTTTATTATCAGATTTTTTTATAGCAAGAGCGATTTGTTCAATATCAACAGTAGACACTGCATCAACTACAATTAACTTTTTTCCATCATCTATAAGTTCATTTATTTTTTGTAAAATAGGCCCTGCGCCTTTCATAACAGTTTTCAATTCAATTAAACCAACCATGTTCTGAAACTTTTCTGACAACTGATTTTCCAAAAGAGTAGGAACATGCGATTCAATAATTGGAGAATGGGGGTCCACAGCCATTTCTGTTCTTTCAATAGGAATACCCTTTAACAAATGATATCCGCCTACAGTAGTTCTCATTTCAGTTGGAAACGCAGGAACTATAACTGAAGCTTCGTAATCAGACACAGATAAAATTCCTAAAATTTCAACTGCAATATTCCCTCTAATAGTAGAATCTATTTTTTTATAAATAAAATCAGGATTAATTTTATCCATAAACATCTTTGCAGTTCTACAGACCTTATCATATGCCAAATCTGAATCAATGTTTCTTGTTTCGGTAGAAATAGCCCAAGTCTGTGTACCTTTTACATTTACAGGTTCAATTTCCTCAGACAATAAAATCTGAGTATTTGCTCCTTTTAAATGGAATTGAAGAGCAGTATCATTGGCACCGGTTAAATCATCGGCAATAATCCCGACTATATTTGAATTTATAATCATAATTGTTCTGAATCTCTTTTTGAGCCCAATAATCTAATATTGTTAGCTACTACAAGGAAACTTTCTCTATCATTTCCGGTAGCCTTATCTGTCCACTTGTTTTGGGCAATTCTGCCATCCACAACTAGCTGAATACCTTTTTTAACATATTCACCGGCAAATTCAGCCAACTTATCCCAAACATCAACATTAAACCAATCTGCAATTTCGGATTTTGTTTTTGCATCCCAACGATTGACTGCTACAGAAAAATTTGCTTTAACTTTACCAGATTCAAAATATTTTATTTCAGCATCGCGACCGACTCTGCCTACCAAAACTACTGTATTCATTACATAAACCTCTTTTATTTAAATACACCTAAATTCTACAACAAAATAGTTGTTGGAGCAAAAAATGTGTAAATTTTTGTTACACAAAATAATATATTCTATCAATATAAAAATTTAGGATATTTAATAAAGGAAAGGAGTTAACATGACAATTCAAGGTATTAATAACAACAAATCTCAACAAAATAATATATATGCAGCTTCTTCGGGAACAATTGCAGGCGTCGCAGGAGCGTTTGCAGGTTACAATTTTGCACCAAAGGCAGCAAATTCAATTGATGAGCTGTTAGCTGCAAGCAATGATACCTTTGTAAAAACGATGGATAACATGCAGACTAAAGCTCCTGAAGAGTACGTAAAAAATTATCAGTTAGTTGGCGCAAAAATGGCAATGGACACTCCTGAATACAGAGCTAATGAATTATTTAAAGGTGATAAAATATCAATCACAGATTTTAATAAAAAAGTAGAAGAAATGGAGCAAGGCCTTAAACAAGAATCCGAAAATATTGAAAATTTAATAAAGTCCCTTTCAGATAAAAAAGGTAAATCAATATCACTAGCTGAATACTTTGAAGAAATCAAAGCCAATAAAGTTCTTTCCGAAGAAGCTGCAAATTATATAGCAGAAGATTTAAAAGCCGCATTAGGCGAAGAAAATTTTAAAACAAAACTCACAATTGATGACGAATTAATTGATTTTTTTAAAACTCAACAAAAACAATCTATCGCAATTGGAGAAGAAGAAGTTCAATTTTATAAAAACATAGGCGCATTAAATAAAGACGGCTTTATTCACAAAACAGATGTAATAAGCAAATTAAAGCATGATGCAAAACCTCATCTTGAAGCATATATTGCAGAAGTAAAAAAAGCAATATCTTTTGAATCAATAAAGAAATATATTCCTAGAGAAGGGCAAGGCAAATGGGCTGCTATAGCAGGAATTAGCGCTGCTGCTATAACAGCAATGATTGTTAAACTTTTTGGTAAAAACAATTAAACTTGTAATATTTTGAGATTAGTAGTATAAATTATTATGTAGTAGTTAAGGGGATCCACCCTGAGGCAAAAATTGTATATAAGTGTTTTTATATACTGAAATTTTTGCTCGTAAAAGGATAGAAAGAGAAAATTATGGAAAAGAATGAAGAAACCTTGAGAGTTTTAAGGCACTCTACCTCACACATTATGGCACAAGCAGTCCAAAAGTTATTTCCGTCTGCTAAATTGGCTATCGGCCCTGCAGTAGATAACGGATTTTACTATGATTTTGACTTGACTGACGGCCACGCTTTTACTGAAGACGATTTGGTAAAAATTGAAGAAGAAATGAAAAATATTGTAAAAGAAAACCTTACATTTGAAAAATTTGTGATTCCTGATGTGGATGCTCAGATTGCCGAATTTAAGTCTCAAGGCGAAATTTACAAAGCCGAACTTTTGGAAGAACACAGAAATGACAACCCTACTCTTTATTTAACTAAAGATAAAGACGGAAACGTACTGTTTAATGATTTATGCGCAGGCCCTCATCTTCCAAGTACATCTTACATAAAAGCTAATGCTTTCAAATTATTGAAAGTTGCAGGTGCATATTGGAGAGGTAACGCAAAAAACAAAATGCTTCAAAGAATTTATGCAACAGCATTTTGGTCAAAAGAAGATTTGGCTGACTATCTTCATTTTATAGAAGAAGCAGAAAAACGCGACCACAGAAAACTCGGCACAAAGCTTGATTTATTCTCTGTAAGAGATGAAATTGGCGGAGGTCTTGTATTGTGGCACCCAAATTTATACACTGTTAGAGAAGAAATTGAAAATTATTGGAGATCAGAACACAGAAAACGTGGTTATGTAATCGTTCAAACTCCTCAGCTTGCGAAATCAAAACTTTGGGAAATTTCAGGACATATTGATCACTATAAAGAAAATATGTTCTTTATCCAAAAAGATAACGAAGATGATGAACAGTACATTGTTAAACCGATGAACTGTCCATTCCATATTATGATTTATCAAGCTCAACGTCATTCATACCGCTCGTTACCTTTAAGAATGGCAGAACTCGGAACAGTATACAGACGAGAAAAATCTGGAGCATTATCTGGACTTACTCGAGTTCAAGGCTTTACTCAAGATGATGCCCATATCTTCTGTACACCTGAACAATTAGTTGACGAAATTAACGGTGTAATTGACTTTGTTGCAGATACTATGAAAATTTTCAATATGGAATTTGAAGTTGAACTTTCAACTCGTCCTGAAAGCTATGTCGGTGAGATTGAAAATTGGAATAAGGCAGAAGCCGGTTTAAAAGAAGCAATGGATCGTCGTGGAATGAAATACGAAATCAACGAAGGGGACGGAGCTTTTTACGGGCCAAAAATTGACTTCAAAATTAAAGATGCTATAGGAAGAACATGGCAATGTGCAACGATTCAGCTAGATTTCAATTTACCTGCAAGATTTGACATCAAATATCAAGACAAAGACGGACAATTAAAAACTCCTCTTATGTTACACAGGGTAATTTTTGGTTCAATGGAAAGATTCCATGGTATTTTGATTGAACACTACGCAGGTGCATTTCCGACATGGCTTGCACCGACACAAGTTGCAATAGTACCTATTTCAAACGAAAAACATATTGATTTTGCAGAGCAAGTATACAAAAAAATGCGTGATGCAGGATTAAGAGTAAATCTTGATGATCGTTCAGAGTCTATGAACTACAAAATAAGAGAATCCTTGCAAGATAAGAAAATTCCTTATGTCTGCGTAATCGGTGATAAGGAAATTGAAGCGAATTCTGTTGCCGTAAGAGCAAGAGGAATAGGACAAGTTGGCACATTAAGCGTTGATGAATTTATAGAAAAAATTCAGAAGGAAATTAAAACTCGTGCCAATGAATCATTTGCTAAGCAATAATATCAACAAATAATAAAAAGCGCTCTCTGATGAGGGCGCTTTTTATATGTATTTACGATTTTTACATTATGCCAATTGATTTATGTTTTTCTATAATTAAATTTGCTATTTCATCTAATTTTAGATAATCTTCAGTTTTTGGTTTTCCTTTTACTTGTAATGGTTCTGCAACAATATCTAATTTCAAAGGTGCAAGCAATTGTGCTATCAAATCAAACAACTTACCACCCCAACCATATGAACCAACTAAAGCTGCAAATTTTGCCTTTGGCTTCAATACAGATGCAACATATGCAATATTTACAGATGCCGGATGAGGACCTGCAAGAACCATTGAAGTGCCCAATACTATTGTGGCAGCATCGACCAACCCCATTGCCAAATCACCTAAATCTCCATCTACAATATCATGTTTTAAAGTTTTTATACCAGCATTTTCTAATTTCTCTGCCAAATAATCAATCATTGATTCTGTGCTTTTGTACATAGAAACATAAGGCAACACTACAAAGTTTTTTGGCACATCAGAAGTCCAATCCTCATATAAATCAAGAATATAATCAGGATTTTTATGAACCGGTCCATGGCTTGGTAAAATCATATCAACTTTCATTTCTTTCAACTTTTGAGTGTATTTTTTGCACATTATTCTAAACGGCATCATAATCTCCGCATAATATCTTTTTGCACTATGTTCAAGTTCAACAGACGGAACCGCAAAAACATCTTCAAATGTATAATGCGCACCCAAAAAATCACATGTACAAATCACATTATCTTCTTTTAAATACGTAAACATCGTATCTGGCCAATGAACACCGGGAGCAATAATAAACTGCAATGTTTTATCACCTAATGATAATTCTTCACCATTTTCAATCACTTTAATTTTATCTTCAGGAACATCTACCATATTTTTTATATTCTCTGCAACTTTTGCATTTGTCACAACTTTCGCTTCCGGATATCTTTTTAACAAAGCCGCAATAGACCCTGAATGGTCTTGTTCTCCATGGTTTTCAACTATATAATCAACTTTTTCAATTTTATTTTCTTCTAAATTTTTGATATATTCCTCTGTCATTGGAGGATACATTGTATCAATAATTGCAACTTTTTCAGAACCTTTTACAAGATATGAATTATAACTTGTACCATGTTCCAGCGGTATTAATTCGTCAAAAATCTTTCTGTCACAATCATTTAAACCGCAGTAGTAAATGTTATTCTTAATTTCTTGAAATTTCATTTTTGCTCCTTTAATTCATCGTCATTCTGAGGCTTACATGTAATGAGATTCTTCGCTTTGCTCAGAATGACAGAGTGCCGAAGAATCTCATAAAAGATTTAAAAATTTCTTTATTTTAATAATTTTCTGCTTTAACAAAGAAGTAGCTTTTAGGATGATTACAAACAGGACAAACCTCCGGAGCTTTAGCTCCAATATGAATATGTCCGCAGTTTGCGCATTCCCAAATAACAACATCGTCTTTGATAAATACTTTGTCTGTTTTTAAATTTTCAAGAAGTTTTCTGTATCTTTTTTCATGGGCTTTTTCAATCTCAGCAACCTTTTCAAAAAGAACTGCAATTTTATCAAAGCCTTCTTCTTTAGCCTCTTTTGCAAAATTTGCATACATATCAGTCCATTCAAACTGCTCCCCGTCTGCAGCATCTTGCAAATTTGTTATTGTATCAGGAATTTTTTCTTCATGCAAAGCTTTAAACCACAATTTTGCATGTTCTTTCTCATTATTTGCAGTTTCTTCAAAAATTTTGCTAATTTGCACAAAACCTTCTTTTTTGGCCTGAGAAGCATAATAAGTATATTTATTTCTTGCTTGAGATTCTCCTGCAAAAGCAGTTAATAAATTTTTTTCAGTCTTTGAACCTTTTAATTCAGGCATAATTCTCTCCTTATTGTTCTTGGAATAGGTCTTTACCAACTCCGCATAGCGGGCAAACATAGTCGTCTGCTAAATCTTCAAAAGCGACTCCGCCATTTTCTTCAGGATCATAAACATATCCGCATACTGTGCATACATATTTTTCCATTTCTTTCTCCTTTTAGTTAAAAAATGTACAATATCCCTGTTTTTATTATTTTATGTATTAACAAACATTTGTCAATACTTAATAAATCTATATATATAGGCAATTTTTAATCTTGTTCTGTTTTATAGGAATTATGGTGAACAGTAGTGTAAATAGCAACATAAATGCGCATATGAATAACAAACCGTTGGTAGTCGGTGTAATCGTACCTCCTGACGACCACTACAGACCTGTTTTATATTCAGATATAAGTGCAACAGCACAGTTCAACAACATAAATAAAGACATATACCAAGGTGTAAAAAATAGTAAAAATCTCAATGAAAAGAAAACCCCTTTGTCTGTAAAAATCATTTTAGGTATTGGAGCAATTCTAGCCGGCATACCGTTGGCAAAAAAATTGCTTAGACGATAGATTAGTTTTCAAATAACAAAATTTGTAGTATCATTATAACAAAGAGAGAGGGATATAATGAAGAAATTTTTATTATTTTTGCTGTTGTTTTATGCAAACACAGTAATTGCTGCCGATTTAAATGTATATAAATTAAATAACGGTCAAACCGTTGTAATAAAAGAAGTTAACACAAATCCTATAGTCACAATTGACACTTGGGTAAAAACAGGTTCAATAAACGAAACTGACGAAAACAACGGAGTTTCTCATTTTCTTGAACACTTATTCTTTAAAGGTTCAACAAACCATGCACCGGGAGAATTTGATAAAATTTTAGAAACTAAAGGTGCAATAACAAATGCAGCAACAAGTAAAGATTTCACACATTATTACATCACAATTCCATCAAAAGATTTTGACTTAGCTATGGAAATGCACGCTGACATGCTCCTACATCCTCTCATACCAAGGAAAGAATTGGAAAAAGAACGAAAAGTTGTAATTGAAGAAATTATGAAAGATGCCAATTCTCCAAATACAATTGTTTACGACAATCTTGTAAAAATGTTATACACAACTCACCCATATCACAGAAAAGTTATCGGAACTGCTGACATTGTTAGTACAATACATAGAGATAAAATTCTTGAATACTACAACAAATATTACACACCTTCAAACATGATAACTGTAGTTATAGGTGACATTGATTCTAAAACCGCATTAGAAAAGATATCAAAAGAATTTGGCGGAGAATATAAAAAAACTATTCAAAATTCATATCCTAAGGAAAAACTTTTAACTTCTCAAGCCAAGACAGTAACAAACTTTGACACACAATCAGGATATATGCTAATCGGTTTCAGAGGGGTAAAAATAGATGCCAACGATTCTTATGCTCTTGACGTATTATCAACCATATTGGGAGAAGGGAAATCCTCTGTATTTTATAAAAATTTGAAAGAAAATAAACAACTTGCAAATTCTATAGGTTCTGCTAACACCGGTTTTAGAGATGATGGTATTTTCTATATCTCTGCAACATTCGATCCTGACAAATGCAAAATGCTTCAAGATGCAATTTTTGAGGAAATAAAACACATTCAAAAACACGGAGTTACCCAAGAGCAACTTCAACTTGCAAAAAACATCATTGAACGTGACACATACTACGAAAGAGAATCTATTTCAAATATCGCAGGAGAAATAGGCTACACATTCGTAACAACTAATGGCATAAAATTCTATAACAATTACCTTACTAACATCAAAAAAGTTTCACTCTGCGATGTAAAAAGAGTAGCAAACAAATACCTAGGCGTAGAAAAAAGTGCAGTATCCATTGTTTTACCAATGAATGCAAAAGAAATTGAAGTATCACACATATCAAAAAGCAAATCAGAACCAGCCAAATTAATTTCAGAAAATACAAATACACAAAAATATGAATTATCAAACGGAGCAACTCTTTTACTAACTCCAAATAAAGTTAATGACATTGTTGCTATCAGTATATTTGCAAAAGGCGGTGAATTTGTTGAGCCAATAGCCGGAACTGCAAAATTGACTGCTTCAACAATGTTAAGAGGGACAAAAAAATACTCAACACAAGATTTTGCCAAAGAACTTGAGGACAACGGCATAAAAATTTCACCGTCAGTAAAACCCGATGCCTTTACAATTACAGTACTCACTACTAAAAATGAATATGACAAAACTTTAGAATTACTTGATGAGATTATTAATAATGCAACCTTATCAGATTATGAAACAGAAAAAAGTAAGAAAGACATTTTAAACTCTATAAAAAAAAGCAAGGATATACCTATAAATGTCGCATCTGATAATTTTAAAACTCTTATATTTGAGGGTACACCATACTCAATTTCATCCCAAATAATTGAAAAGAATTTACCTAAAATATCACAATCTGATATTTATAACTATTACAACAAAATATTCGAACCAAAAAATATAGTAATATCAATAAACGGTAATGTTGATAAAGAAAAAACATTATCAGAATTTACAAAAATATTTCAATACAAAAAAGGTTCGACATTTGATTATTCTAAATATTCAATACAGCCTTTAAAAACAAGAAAAATTTCTTCAAAGAACATAAAAGATTTAAAAACAGATTGGATAATAATGGGCTGGCAAACCCCAGGGGTACTCAACAAAAAAGATTATGCAACACTACAAGTTATAGATTCAATACTTGGTACAGGTATGAGTTCAAGGTTATTTAAAAATTTGAGGGATAAAGATGGGCTTGCATACCAATTAGGTTCTCAATACTCCGCAAATATATTGAAAGGCTCATTTATCGTATATATAGGTACAAATCCTGAAAATCTTGAATTTGCAAAAACAAGATTAAAAGAAGAAGTTTTTAGATTAAAAACAGAATTTGTAGGCTCAAAAGAATTGCAAGAAGCTAAGGACAAACTTCTAGGCAACTACATTATAGGGCAAGAAACAAACTTAGACAAAGCTACAACTATAGGCTGGTTTGAAACAACAGGGCGCGGATACGGATTTGATAAAGAATATATTAATCTTATCAATTCTGTCACAGATTCGGATATTATAGAAACTGCCAATAAATATTTTACTGAAAATTACGTACTTTCTGTAGTGGTACCATAATCTACCAATTACTTCTTGTTAGAACTTGTTTTGCACGCCTGTTATACATTTTATCTTTATACCATGCACCTTTAAAAGATTTATTGCTATCATACATATACTGCATATCATGAGAGATAAAATATATTGCACTGACTAAAGTTCCATTTGCCCTATACTGTTTTGACATATATGGAAAATTAGGGTAATTTTCAGAAAATTTATCTACATATCTCAAATTTCCTAAAGCGTCGTAATAATAGACTGTTTTTAAGTTATCTTTGTATTGAACCGCATAACTTATTAATGTTCGTCCCTTATAAAAACCACACAAATTTTCATAATCAGTTTCTTTTACATTATTTTTCACCAACATATAATGCCTTTTATAGTCTGAATCTTTCAAAAAATCTTTGTATTCGAATCGAAAATCTTTCTTATTATATTTAAAAACCGTATCTTCACCAAACAATTCCGATCTGTATTTTTCAATAACTGCATCTCTATCTATTTGAGTAATATCAAGCCAATTAAACTCAATATTTGCTGTTAAAACTTTATGCCCATTTTCATTTGCAACAGAATTAGAAAAACCAAAACCAAAAGAAAAATTACCAAACATTAAAAACAAAAATACTAAAACAATCTTTTTCATAGAGTACTCCTTTGTCAAAATTATACAACAAATAAATTTTGTGTTACTATCTATTTATGGCAAAGGTTAAATCAAAATGGGTATGCACAGAATGCGGATATGAAACTGCCGGATATTTGGGCAAATGTCCGGAATGTGGCAGTTGGGGCAGCTTAGTAGAAGAAACTCAAATTTCTCCAAAAGATATTAAAGCGCAAGATGAATTTATAAACAAAGAAAAGCCTGAGCTCCTGAAAGATATACAAATTGGAGAAGAAGTCCGAATTTCAACAAACATATCAGAATTTGACAGAATCTTAGGCGGAGGACTTGTTCAGGGTTCATTGACACTTATTGCAGGTGACCCCGGAATTGGCAAATCAACAATCCTTTTACAAACAAGCGGCGAACTTTGCAAAAGCGGGAAAAAGGTTTTGTATATATCTGCAGAAGAAAGCGCAAGCCAGCTAAAATTAAGAGCACAAAGATTAGAAATAAATTCAGATAACTTATATATTTACCCACAAACATCATTGGAAAGTATAAAAGCACAAATAGAGGAAGTTTTACCTGATGTTGTAGTCGTTGACAGTATTCAAGCTATATATTCACAAAATGTTGCAAGCTCTGCAGGAAGCGTTTCTCAAATAAGAGAATGCTGCAATATTTTAATGCAAATAGCAAAATCAAAAAATATTACAACTCTTGTAATAGGCCATGTAACAAAGGACGGCAACATTGCAGGTCCAAAGGTTTTAGAACATATGGTAGATACCGTAATTTATTTTGAGGGAGATAAGTATAAATCCTACAGAATGCTTCGTTCGATGAAAAACAGATTTGGCAACACATCTGAAGTTGGAATTTTTGAAATGCATTCAAACGGATTAAAAGAAGTAAAAAATCCCAATGAATTATTTTTAAATGAACGTTCACAGATTGCAGTTCCGGGGAGCGCAATAATCGTAACAAACGAAGGCACAAGACCTTTGTTAGTTGAAATTCAAGCATTAGTTGGGACAACACCCTACCCGAGCCCAAGACGAGTAACAAACGGGGTTGATACAAGCAGAGTTTTACAGATTTTGGCAGTATTAGAAAAAAGGGTTGGTCTAAACCTTTCAAAGCAAGATGTTTATGTAAATGTTACAGGCGGAATTGATATTTCTGAGCCAGCTGCTGATTTAGGAATAGCTCTCGCTGTAGCAACTTGCGCCAGAGATGTTGTTGTAGATTCTCAGACGGTTATAATAGGAGAAATCGGTTTGTCAGGTGAAATTCATCCTGTTAATAATATCGAAAAAAGATTAAATGAAGCAGTCACATCAGGTTTTAAAAAAGCAATTATTCCATATGCAAATAAAATTGATTTTAATAAAATTGAAATTGTTCCCGTAAAACGGCTTATAGATGCGATATCTGCCTGCGTTTCAAAAGGATAATTATGTAAATATTAATTATTTTTTAATTATTCAAACAGGCTAAAACACTTGATTAAGATTTTTGTTAATGTTACTTTAAGTATGTTAGAGAGTTTTACTAATAAGAAAGGAAATTTATTTATGGTAAACGTAGCAATTAACGGTTTTGGTAGAATCGGCCGTAATACTTTGAGAGCCGCTATCAGAGAAGGTATTTTTGACAAAATTAATTATGTAGCAATCAATGACCCTGGTTTAAAACCTGAAGATGCTGCAAGAATCTTCAAATATGATTCAGTTATGGGTAAATTTGACGGTACTGTAGAAGCATATGAAGAAGGTATCATTGTTAACGGTAAAAAAATTAAATTCTTTGCAGAAAAAGATCCTGCACAATTACCTTGGAAAGATTTAGGTGTTGAAGTTGTAGTTGAATCAACAGGTTTCTTCACAGATGCAGAAAAAGCAAAAGCTCATATCGCAGCAGGTGCTAAAAAAGTTATCATCTCTGCTCCTGCTACTAATGAAGACAAAACTATAGTTTTAGGCGTAAATGATAAAGAATACGATCCTGCAAAACACAACGTAATCTCTATGGCATCTTGTACTACAAACTGCTTGGCTCCTGTAGCTAAAGTTATCGATGAAAAATTCGGTATCGTAAAAGGTTTGATGACAACAGTTCACTCTTACACAGGTGACCAAAGAATCTTAGATGCAGGTCACAAAGATCCTCGTCGTGCAAGAGCAGGCGCTTTGAACATCGTTCCTACAAAAACAGGTGCTGCAAAAGCTGTAGCTTTAGTTTTACCTCAATTGAAAGGTAAATTGGACGGTTTCGCTATGCGTGTTCCAACTCCTGACGTATCTTTAGTTGACGTTGTATTTGAATTAGCTAAAGACGTTACAGTTGAAGAAGTTAATGCAGCTCTTAAAGAAGGTGCTGACGGACACGTATTATGCTACACTGAAGAACCATTAGTATCTTCTGACTATGTTGGAACTTCTCAATCTTCAACAGTTGACGCTTTATTAACTCGTGTAATGGGCGGAAACCAAGTTAAGATTATTTCTTGGTATGATAACGAAATGGGTTATTCTACAAGACTTGCTGAAACAACATATATGGTTGCTTCTAAATTATAATTTTATAATTTATACACAAGTTAAACAGCCTTACTTAAAAGTAAGGCTGTTTTGTGTTATAATAAATATTATAAGGAATTGGAATTATGAAAAATTTTGTATTTGTTTTTTGTTTTTTATTGGGTATTATTTTATCTGCAGGTATTGTTTTGGCTAAAACGACTTACAATGTAAAAGTTCCGCTACCTGGAGTTTCAAAAGCGAACGTTCAATTGCAGACAGATGCAATATTGTCCGTATACACTGCCGCTTCAATTAAAGTTCCAAATTGCAACAAATTCTCAATATACGACACTGCCATTCTAAAACAGCCACACGATTTAATAAAAAAAGATGGTAAACTTGTTTCCGGTTTTTGGGAAGAACAATGGGCTGTAAAAGCATGCGGACAAAATGTGTACGTTCCTATTGAATTTATTATAGAACATGATGGAACAACATTCGTTATAGAAAATTCAAAAGTGCATTTCTAAAATTTTAAACTATTCAAATAATTTTCGTTAGCTTTTAAGGTATCTTCCGTTGCTAAAATCGAATAGGTTGGTTTTGTTGAGAAAATATAATTTGCAGTATTATAAATATCATCAACTGTAATTTTATCAATCTCATCCAGCATCATATTTGTTCCATATATACCATATGGACTTTCTACAGTTTTGAGCAAATTTAAGATTTTATTTGATGCAGAGTGATTGTCATTTAAGATTGAGTTTTTTAAGGCTTTCTTTGCATTTTCCAATTCTTCTTCCGTAACCTTTTCAGTCATCATTAACTTTACATGTTTGTTAAAACCATCAATTGATTTTTTAACATTATCAAAATGCTGTTCACCCGTTTCCTTATTATCAGTTGTCGTTCCAATCTTCAATGTTAGTAAGCCAATATCATCCGTTTTAGAATAATTTGAACGAACATGGTACGCCAATTTTTCTTTTTCCCTCAAATCCATAAACAAACGAGACGATGGATTTCCGCCTAAAATTATATTCATCAAACGTATAGAAACAGTATCTTTTAAATTTCCATTAATTTTAAATTTATAAGCTTTAACTATTTCAGCCTGATTTTTATAATCAGTATCAGTCAAAACCTTTACCACTTCAACGTCTTTGTACTTATTCTGAGTTTCGCTTGTTCTAAATGGTTTTACCGAAGCAAAAGAAGACATCTCATTAAACAATACACTTTTCAATTCAGGTTTTCTTTCAAAAGGTGCAGCTACAGAAATAACACCTTTACCGTTTTTCATAATATCTGAATATAAATTTTTAACATCATCCAGAGTTAATTCTTTCAAGCCCTTCAAAAGTTCTTCTTTTGAATAGCCTCTAGGCAAATCTTTGAAAAGTTCGGAATCAAGTTTATCAAACGCTGATTTTTCAGAAGTTTCAATTGAATCCTTAATACGACTTTTAGCCTGTTCAAAATCTTCTTGAGTAAATCTAGGATTATTTATAATTTCCTTAATATTTTCCAGACCTTTTGCAAAAGATTCCACATCACAACCCATTGCACAAGAAACACTTCTTGATTTCGCCGACAAACCTTTTACAATACCGTCTTTTGCAAGTTCCGAATCCATTTCTTCTTGTTTTTTAAACAGAGAGCCCTCATTAAGTAATTCACTTAACACTAGACTTGTTGACGGTTTTGCAGATGTATATCCATCAATATCGACTCTATACAATATTTCAATATTATCTGTTTTAGACTCAGTTGTAATTATTCTATAATTATTTGCAGCATTATACTCTTTTACCTTAGAAATATTTATTGCTTCTTTTAAAGCAGCACCTGTGAAAGAAACAGCTTTATAATTTTTATTAATAGAATCTGCTGTCGCAGAAGAAGGATGAACAACGGCCACAGAAGCTTTATTTGTATTGTAATATTTTTTAGCAGCTTCAACCAAATCATCAGGTGTCATTTCATTTACTATTTTTTCATAATTGTTCAAATACGCCTGATTGTTTTCGAGTATGGAAGTTCCTATTGCATCATTTGTTGCATAAGAATCTTCCAACACATTTGCAAACGATTTTAGCATTGTTTTCTTAATTATTTGCATTTCCTTTTCCGTCGGTGGATTATTAGCTACATTTCCGATTTCATTAAACATAGCTTTCAGAACTTTTTCAGAATTTTCTTCGGTAGATTCTGCCATAAATATTAAAGTTCTGCCGTCATCAGGATTAGAGCTAACTTTTTCTTCTTCAGCTATAGATGTTGCATTTAGAGGTTTTAGACTTGTTGTAATTCTAGCTGATGGTGCTAAAGATAATAAGGTTGAAATAGCTTCGGAATATATTCTGTCCTTTGTATCCGAAGATTTAGGGCCATTAAATCCTATAACAATTGTTGAAGCAGTTGCTTTATCCGAAATAATATCTTCTCTTACCTGCTTGTCAGTAGGTTTAAATGTTTCAAAATGCCTGTTTGTCGACGGCTGTTTTCTTGATGAAAAATATTTTGATATAAGTTTTATAGTTTCATCAGGTTTTACGTCACCTGTGACAACTGTCACCATATTTGACGGATAATAGTTATTGTTGTAATAATTTACAACATCTTCTCTTGTCAAATTAGTTATATTGTCTGTCGTACCTCCAATCATATCAGCTGAAGTCGTTTTTATATTGTACAAATTTTTCAACATTTTATTTATAGCAATATTTTGGGGATCAGCTGTAATCATATTAATTTCGGAATTTACAATTCCTTTTTCTTTTTCAAGCTTTTCTGCAGCAAACAAGGGCGACTCAATCATAGAGGAATGTAATTTTATTTTATTTTCCAGATCTGATTCATCTAAAAGATTAGAACTAATATAATAATTTGTCTCCGCAAATCCTGTAGATGCATTGGTTGATGCCCCCATTTTATTGACCTGTTTAAAGAAATCTCCTTCTTCCAAGCCTTTTGAACCATTAAACAGATTATGTTCAATATAATGACTTATCCCTCTAATACAATCGGGCTCATTCATAGAACCTGTATTTACATAAGTTCTTAAAACTGTTTCACCATCTTGAGGCACTATTACGACTCTTTGTCCGTTTGCTAATTTATAACAATATGCCTTTGTGTCATAGGGAAAATCAATCTCACCTGTTTTTGAATAAGGCATAGGAGTTTTTACAGCAAAATCGGGTTTTGCATCATTTAATTGCTCAATTTGAGGATTTGTTTGATTAACAGAGCCTTTAAATGAGGTCTTTTTTGCTAATGGAACATAATTATTTACACTATTAATAAAACCTACATTAAACACGTATATATAAAAACACAAAAAGATTAAAAATTGCCTAATTTATAAATTTATGTTGCGATACTATATTTTCTTTAACGTAACTAAAGGTGTTGCTCCATTTAAGTCAATATATCTAAAGAAATTCAATACAATACCCGGTGCAAAAAAATAATTATTGTTTACCGGCGTTATTTTTAACTGAGTATGAGCAGAATCGACTTTCATAACACTTGCAAGATATTGTTTACCTGCAGCCGTAAAAAGAATATAGCCCGTTTTAGATTGTATTTCATTAACTTCAAACTTATTTGCTTTTGCAGATGCTATAGCCATATAAAACATTTTTTCAGCAGGCATTACATACGTTCTTGTACAAATCTTATAATCAACATTTTGAGGAGTTACCAATACTGCATTAGACAATTCCTCAGCTCTTAAAGGCAAAAAATCCATAATAAAAATTATTAAAATAAATAAATTTTTTATTGTTCTTTCCATGTTTCACCCGTATTTATATCAACAACAAGAGGAACAGACAACGGCTGATTTAATTCCATTGCCTCTTTAATTAAGCTCTTTACCAAATCTAACTCAGGCTTATACACCTCAACTACGATTTCATCATGTACCTGAATTATCATTTTTGATTTTAAATTATTTTCTTTTAATTTCTGAGCAAATGAAATCATAGCAATTTTAATTAAATCCGCAGCTGTACCCTGCATTGGTTGGTTAATTGCCGCTCTCTTTGCAAATTCTCTTATCATTCCGTTTGAGCTTGATAATTCATTTTCAAGATATCTTTTGCGACCAAATATCGTTTCAACATATCCTGTTTTTTGAACTTCAGCTATAGTCCCTTCCATATACGCAAGGACCTTAGGATAAGTCGCAAAATATTTTTCAATAAATTCCTCTGCCTCTGCGTTTGAAATACCCAAAGCCTTTGCTAAACCATACTTGCTTTGACCGTATACTATCCCAAAATTAACAGCTTTAGACTTATAACGCATTTCCTTTGTAACTTCCTCAACCGGAACATCAAAAACTTTAGAAGCTGTTAATGTATGAACATCAACTCCGGTATTAAATGCTTCTGATAAATGAGCATCACCGGATATATGTGCCAAAAGCCTTAATTCAATTTGAGAATAATCCGCAGACAAAATCAGCCAATTTTCTTTATCTGAAGGTGCAAATGCATTCCTAATTTTATTGCCTTCTTCTGTCCTTATCGGAATATTCTGTAAATTAGGATTTGAAGAAGATAATCGGCCGGTTACCGTAACCGTCTGATTATAGGTAGTATGAATTCTTTCATCTTTAGGATCTATTAATGCAGGTAAAGCTTCAGTATATGTAGATTTCAATTTGGCATACTTTCTATAGTCTAAAATCAATCGAGCTATATCATATTCTTCAGCAAGTTCCTCTAAAACTTCAGCACTAGTAGAAAAAGCAGCTTTTCCACGTTTTTTCTTTGCTTTAAGTCCCATTTTTACAAACAATATTTCCCCAACTTGTTTTGGAGAATTAATGTTAAACGGACAACCTGCAATGTCAAAAATTTGCTTTTCTATTTCGGATAACTTTTTATTCATCAAAGATGTTAACTGTTCCATATATTCAGTGTCAATAGAAACACCATTATACTCCATGTCAGCAAGGACTATTGATAAAGGAGTTTCAATATCATATACGAGTTTTAATTCTTTTTCTGAAAGTTTTCCAATCCAATATTTTGAGAGTTCCAATACCGTAGCTGCCTCATCCGAAACATAATTTAATACTTTATCAATATCCGCATCACAAATTTTTACAGGATTCTTTTTGTCATATTCAGCATACGGCTGTATTGCGTGATTTAATTGTTCAAGACTTTGAATACCTAAGTTATGATTTCTTGCTGGATCATTTACGTAACTTGCAAGCATTACATCAAAAATAGCACCATTCAGGTCAACTCCATAATTTCTTAAAATATTGTGTTGAGATTTTAAATCATACGTTGTCTTTTTTATTTCGAAAGATTCTAAAATCGGTTTCAATAATTCAATAATTTCTTTAGAAGAAAGTTTTTGTTCTAGTCCTTTTTGTTTTAACGGAATATAAAATGCTTTGCTGGATAAACTTTCATCAATAGACTTTATCCTTGAATTTGCATCTAATGCATCATTATAGGCAACAGAAATTCCGTAAATTTCAGAATTTATAGCATTTTTAACGTCAGCATACACAACCAGCGAAATCAAAGTTTTCTTACCCAAATCCATAACCAAATTTTTTATGTCATCTTCAGAAGTTAAAAGTTTTGAATCAAATAAAATTTCAGAATTTTTATTCAATTCAACATTCACAGCTTCAGAGAAAAAGCCTAATTGCATTGGACTTGAACTCACTTGAGTCTGAACGTTATCATTTATAATTTCGCCACCTTTATTAAATGATGACAGAATAGAATTAATATTTTTTATAAAAGTATAAAACTGCAAACTTTTTAAAAACTCAGTCACATCTGCGACATTAGGAATTTCGACTTTTGCACTGTCAAAATCAAAATCTATATCCAAATCTCTAATTATTGTTGCAAGTTTATAACTTAAACGAGCCTGCTCAATACCTGAACAAACCTTTTCACGCACTGATTTTTCCTGTATATTTTCACAGTCAGCTAAAACAGCATCCAATGTTCCATATCTTGCCAAAAGCTTTTGAGCAGTCTTTTCACCAATTCCCTTTATCCCGGGTATACAATCAGATGTATCACCTCGCAGCCCCTTATAATCAATGACCTGATTAGGGTAAACGCCTAATTTTTCAAAAATTTTGTTCCAATCAAATTCAACAAGCTCACCTTTATAAGGAAGAATTACCTTTACGCAACCCTCCTTATCAACTAATTGAAAAGCATCCTGATCGCCGGTTAATATCAATACATTATGTCCAAGTTCACAAGCTCTTTTAGAAATCGTACCTATGACATCATCAGCTTCATAACCCTCTTTTGTATAAATAGGAATATTAAATGCCCTTAAACCATCATAAATAAGCTCCATTTGAGTTCGCATAGGATCTGGCATTGCCTCTCTGTTTGATTTATAGTCATCATACATTTCTGTTCTAAAAGTTTTATGACTAACATCAAAAGCAACCGCAATTGCATCCGGCTTGAAAGTTTTGCTCTTTAAAAGATCAAAAATTGCCTTAAAAAAACCATACACAGCCCATGTAGGCACACCTTCCGATGTACTCATCTGAGTTCTTTCAAGAGCAAAATATTCTCTAAATGCTAATGCATGACCGTCAATTAAAATTAAAGTCTTTCCCATATTTTAATTTTCGCATAAATTTTACTTTTTCTCAAATTATTTACATATAAATAATTTATACTTTCAAAAATTAATAGCAAAAAAATTTTTTACAATTTTTATACACAGCAAAAGGAGAATATTTAATGAAATTATTACCAGTAAACTTTATGAAAAGCACAATAAATTTTGGCGAATCAGATGGCGATTATTACTATTCATCTCCGGAATTATCCAAATCAGTAACAGAAATAGATAAGTCAATAAAAAAAGAAATTATTAAAGAAAAATACAGAAAATATCTTGCTGAACTTGCAAGTTGGGCTGATGATGATGAAATGTCAAACGCCGACTTTTGGAGAGAATACAGAAGAATTGAAGCAGAAAAAGACAGAGAAATCAGAAATTTAGACCTTTATTGTTAATTTAAGCACTAATTTCTTTATCATTTGATGTTGGTAACTTCACAACTTCAGCGTTTTTTCTATTCTTTACCATATCAGCTGTAACAACATATTTAGTTATTTCAGGCTTATTTGGAACATCATACATTACATCAAGCATTATTTCTTCAACAATAGATCTTAATGCTCTGGCACCTGTTTTACGTTTTATTGCTTCTTGAGCAATCAAATCTACAGCATCAGGTTCAAATTCCAAATCAACACCGTCCATTTCCAACAAACATTTGTATTGCTTAATAATAGCATTCTTTGGTTCTGTTAAAATCATTTTTAATGTTTTTTCATTTAATTGGTCAAGAACTGCATATACAGGAACACGACCAATAAATTCTGGAATCAATCCAAATTTAAGCAAATCTTCCGGTTGAAGTTTTTTAAGCATTCTCGCAGCTGCAGCCTCTTTTTCCACTTGAGTCATAGGAGCTTTTGCACCAAATCCTACAGAAGTACCTTCGCCAGCACGTCTTTCAACAATTTTATCCAAACCGACAAACGCTCCACCAACAATAAATAAAATATTGCTTGTATCAATTTCTATAAATTCTTGATGCGGATGCTTTCTTCCACCCTGAGGCGGAACATGAGCAACAGTCCCTTCAATCATTTTTAATAAAGCTTGCTGAACACCTTCACCAGAAACATCACGAGTAATAGATGTATTTTCTGATTTTCTTGAAATCTTATCAATTTCATCTATATAAATAATACCTCTTTCGGCTTTTGCAGAATCAAATTCAGCATTTTGTAATAATCTTAACAAGATGTTTTCAACATCATCACCCACATAACCAGCTTCTGTTAATGTTGTTGCGTCTGCAACAGCAAAAGGTACATCGAGCATTTTGGCCAATGTTTGAGCTAATAATGTTTTACCTGAACCTGTCGGTCCAACTAACAAAATATTAGATTTTTGTATTTCTACATTATTTTTCAAATCCGCAGATTTGTTATGTTTTAATCTTTTATAGTGATTATACACAGCCACAGATAATACTTTTTTCGCATCATCTTGACCAACAATATATTCATCTAAATATGCTTTAATTTCATGTGGTTTTGGGATTGCAGCCTCTTCTGCAACTTCAACTCCTTCTCCACTTTCCTTATCTTTGTTTTCAAAAAATTCTTCATCTAAAATTTGATTACAAAGATCTACACATTCATCACATATATAAACCTCTGGTCCTGCAATAAGCTTTTTAACCTGATCCTGAGATTTTCCACAGAATGAACATTTTAAGCGACTATCTTCATGTTTGGGCATATTATTTCTTTCATATTTTTGAGATTCCTCGGCTTCCTATGTCATTCTGAGCGATAGCGAAGAATCTCATAACATCAGCCTCAGAATGATTTAATTTATTTTATAGCATCTCTAGAAACAACTTTGTCGATCATACCATATTCAAGAGCTTCTTGAGGGGTCATGATATAATCACGGTCAGTATCTTTTTCAATTTTCTTTATTGATTGACCGGTATTTGATGCTAAAATTTCATTCAACGATTTTTTAATTCTTATAATTTCTGCAGCTTGAATTTCAATATCTGTAGCCTGTCCTTGAGCACCACCTAGAGGTTGGTGAATCAAAACTCTTGAATGTGGTAAAGCCATTCTTTTACCTTTTGTACCAGAAGACAGTAAGAACGCACCCATAGATGCAGCCTGACCTAAACAGATTGTAGATACATCAGCTCTAATATGCTGCATAGTATCATAAATAGCAAAACCTGCAGTAACAGAACCACCAGGACTGTTTATGTATAACATAATATCTTTTTCAGGATTTTCACTGTCCAACAATAACAACTGAGCTACAACTAAATTTGCAACCATATCATCAATAGGTGTTCCTAAAAAAATAATTCTTTCTCTCAACAATCTTGAAAAGATATCAAAAGATCTTTCGCCTCTGCTGGATTGTTCGATTACCACCGGTACAAAACTCATACTTATTTCTCCTTATTAATCATTATATCTTATTCTATTATTTTATTCAAATACATGTGCCGATGTAAATACGGCACATATATTAGATTTTTTATTTATTTAATTTCAACAGTATTATTTTGCATCAAAAAGTCTCTGACTTTGTCATTCATAGCTTGTTGAGATATTGAAGCTATTATTTCAGGATTTTGCCCAAGTTGTTTAACTAAATCTTGAGGTTTTAATCCATATGCCATTCCGATTTCAGCAAATTTGCTTTCCAAATCTTTTTGTTCAAGCTTTATTTGTTCTTCTTTTGCAATTTTATCAATTACTAAAGAATTTTTAATTCTTGTTAACGCGTCTTCGTTAAGACCTGTCAATAAATGATCTTCACCCTGAGCTTTTACCAAAGCTTCCCAATCTATTCCTTGAGCAGCTAATCTTTGCTTATATTCTTCTCTCAAAGAATGTGCTTCTCTATCAATCATTGACTGAGGAATATCTACTTTTGCAGAATCAATTACAGCTTTAAAAACTTCATTTTCTGAATTTTGTTTATTAGTTCTTTCTCTTTGTGTTTCTAAATATTTTTGTATATCTGCTTTTAATTCATCTACAGTCTTAAAAGGTCCAACCTTTTGAGCAAACTCATCATTCAACTCAGGAAGCTTTTTTTCCTTTATTTCGTTGATTTTAATTTTGAAAGTTGCAGGTTGTCCCTTTAATTTTTCATCATGATATTCTTCGGGAAATGTAACTTTGATATCAAATTCATCATTTAGATTCTTTCCAACTAACTGTTCTGCAAACCCGGGAATAAAGTTTGAATGAGCCAAATCCAAAGGATAATTTTTAGCATCTCCACCTTTTATTTTTTCACCGTTACAAGTACCTTCAAAATCGATTACAGCTATATCTGTATCTTTAGTTGGCCTATCTATAACAGTTTCTTGAGTACTATTTTGTTCCAACAATCTGTCAAGTTGTTTTTGCAAAGCATCTTCTTCTATTGCTGCATCTTTTACGTCAAATTTTAAACCTTTATATTGTCCTAAAGTCACCTCCGGTCTAAGCTCAGCTTTTGCAACAACTGTTAAATCCTCGCCTACGTTAAATGTGTAATTTGTTATGTATGGCTGAGTGATTATATCTAAATTATTTTCAGAAACAGCCTGATTAATAGCTCTTGGCATTAAATTTTCAATAGCTTCTTGCTTTATTCTTTCAACACCTACATTTCTTTCAACAACAGCTCTTGGAGCTTTTCCCGGTCTAAAACCGTCAATTCTAACATGTTGAGCAATTGCTCTTACTGCACCGTTATATGCATCAACTGCATCTTTTGCAGGAATTGTAATATTTAAACTTACTACATTTTCTTTTTCTTTTTCTATTGTTACTTTCATTATCATATCCTTCTCTTAATATTACCCATATTATAATCATATCTCAAACAAGAATTTGTGCAATATAAGAACAACCAAGAGAAATTTATGATATAATCGAAGCATGGTTAGAATAATAAATGACAAAAATGTAGGCTTACTTGCAAATATTACTTACTTTATACTCAGACAGCAAGAAAAACATACGCACATCATTGAAATTAACAATCCGAAAATTTCACCTTGTATTTATGCAATGTGGCATGCAAACCAACTAATGGTTCATGGCATATATGAAAGAGAAAAACTTAACATACTAATTAGTAATTCCATTGATGGTGAAATAGTTGCAAGAACGTCAGAAAAATGGGGATTTAAAGTCGTAAGAGGATCTTCTGCCAAAAAAGGAGCTGTTGAATCTACAATGCATATGATCACCAGATTAAAAGAGGGTGATTCTATAGCCATAATGATAGACGGCCCACATGGGCCTTTGCACAAAGTTAAAAACGGAGCATTAAAACTTGCACAAAAGACAGGAGTTCCAATTATCCCGTCATATTGGTACTCTCCACAAAGATCTTTTGTCAGTTTACCATCTTGGGATAAGATGAAAATTCCTTGTGGAGAATGCAATATAATTAACGTATATGGTACACCTATATACATAAGT
>CAMPBE010000010.1 GCA_946636615.1 uncultured bacterium
CCTCCATCTCAAACGATACACAATCGTTCTCGCGGAGTCCTTGCCACCAGGGCTTAGTATTTAATTGTCACATGCTCCGGCGGTCTCGGTAGACGGCGTCTACTCTCCCCTCCATCTCAAACGATTAACAATCGTTCTCGCGGAGTCCTTGCCACCAGGGCTTAGTATTTAATTATCACATGCTCCGGCGGTCTCGGTAGACGGCGTCTACTCTCCCCTCCATCTCAAACGATTAACAATCGTTCTCGCGGAGTCCTTGCCACCAAAGACTAGTGAAATAATAATCACATAGTTATATTATTATAAACCACACTAATTGTCAATAAAAATATCTCTTTTAGCTACTTTTAAATATGAATCATATTCCTCCAATTTGGATCTAAAAATAGCTAACATTTGTTCTATTTCATCTTTTAACATTTTTTCATTGTGTAAAGTTGCTCTACCGAACAAAGATGGATAATTTATATTATTCATAAAATCATCCTTAAATTTATTTATATTATTTAAATCAATCTTATCAATATATTTTGCAACCTCACACAAATCAATGTATAAATCACCTAATTGCGCTTTCGCTTTAAATATTTTTCTTGATTGAATAAATTTTTCAATTTTACTAAGATGTCCTTCAAGTTTTTTATAATACTTTTGCAATTTAAGTTTCTTTTCAACAAGATTTGTCCTAAAATAACATACAGTTTGTTCATAACCAGATTTTATCAAATCATTACGTTTTTCTTCGTTAATATTAAAATCAACAATAACAATATTTCCGGTATTCAAAACAATGTAATCATATCTGTCTTTTTGTCCATAAATATCAATTACAAAAGATGTAGAAGATGCCGTCATACAGCTATACACAGCATTAGCGTAATCAATACCTGATATATCATTTGTTTCATAATAGCCCTCAAGCCTAAATTCTATTATTCTGTCAGAACTATTTTTAAGCGATTGTGATAGCTTCCACATTGGCCAACTTTTTTGTAAATCGCCATCTACCAGCAGTCTATTATTATATTCAATCGGTTTCATTAACCCAGGCATACAACATGAAATTCTAACTGCAGATGCTATCTCAAAATCAGGAGTTTCATTTTTTGAAAATTCTTTACACTCAAAATTACCCAAATCAGTTGTAATAATAACCAGATCTTTTGAAATATCATTGAAAGTTACAGCTTTATTTGCACCTTTTTGATAATCCTCACCATAAAATTTCCGTTCAATTAGTTCCCTTATCCAATCAAGAAAAACCTCTCCTTTACTCAGTGCAAAAAAAGGACCAATACCAAGAGAAATATCCCTAAAGAGATTAAAATTAACTTTAGAAAATATTTGGTTAAGCTCATCTGACGTATAGCCAACAGACAACAGAGCCGCAAATATTGAGCCTACTGAAGAACCGCCCAAAACAGGTACTTCTACATTTAAATCCTCAAGAGCTTTTATAGCACCTATATAAGAAACTCCCCTTATAGCTCCACCGCCAAATAGACAAGTATATGTTAGACTTTTATTCATGACTCTTATTATACAATAATTTAAAATTTATGTCTGTAGCAAACAGGTTATTTTTATAATAATCCATGTCACCGGATGGTTCGGTAAATTTTCTATTAATATTTTTTATATTTTTGGATATAAAAACAGTAAAAAATTCTCCGCTATAAGCATTTATCCAATTAGTCGACTTTAATAATTTATTATGTATAGGGTAACTTTTTTCTATTATCATAATATCAGGTTTAAAATTATTTAATAAATAATTTGGATTTGTATCAAGAAAAAATTCTTTTAACATCGGAACCATATAATCATAATAAACCTCTTCATATCTTCCATCCATATATATTTTATTTTGAGGATATAATTTATAAGCTACATAGCTTCCAAACCCGAAATTTGTTAAAATATTTCCGGATAAATTGTTTATTCTTATAAATTCAACTTCCTTAACCGGATATTTTTGAAAATTTACCGGTAAAGAATAATCTTTTGCAAAAAAACTAATAAACACTATAGAAAAAATAGCGATATACACCGTTTTTTCTACATAATCGGGTATCTTTGCACTGTTTAAAAGTTTCATAAAATCATCATACACAAAACAACATGCACTTATTATAAATAAAGGAACAAGCTTTAAATGAATAATAGATAGATAAAGGGTAGAAAATAATAGAATAAATTTTGTTTTATCTACATTATTATATAAATATTTTATAGACAAATTTGATTTTTTAAATAATACAGTAAATTCAACTATTAATGCAAATAACATAAATGCCTTAAGCATAAGATATTTATATAAAAATAACCGTGAAAATATACCATACCACTCAACAATATAAGGTCTTGCCATAGTATTCGCCTTAAATAAGAAAATGATATAATCAATTCCCCAAGGATTAATAAATAACATTAATGAAGAAGCTATAAATGTAAATATATATTCTTTAAACGTTTTTTTATTTAATGCTTCACCCAACGCATACATCAATAATAAGCCGACACCGGAAGCCACACCACCATGTATATTTCCCCAAAACAAAGTAATAAACGGAATTAAAATCAATAGTTTTTTATTCCCAAGCCGAACTTTTTCCAAAATATAAATAAATATCGTAAAAAATAAAAAACTAAACAAATGGCAACGAACAGGAATGTTCAACAACGGAATAGCAGCAGCTAATGCAAAAACATAAAATAATATATTATAAGGTTTTTCGCATTTTAATTTCACTACCTTTGAAATCATAAAGAAAATTCCAAAAATCAATAATGCCTGAAGCATTATTAGACCGTAAGGGCCAAAAAATTTTAAACACAAATAAAAAATAACACCTGCACCCCATTCATGGTCTATCCAAGTATGTACAGGAGTATAAGAATAAAAGTCATGTGTTAAAACATGCCCACCTTCAACAACCCCCATACCTGCAATTAATCTTGCCCATAAATCAGCATCAAAATGATTTGCATTCATTGAAAATACAAAAATTAAGCAAAACAATGCGAAATAAAAAATACACTTTTTCATGCCTTAATCATAACTTAATTGAGCAAAAAAGTACAATAAAAATCCGCCCTTTTAAGGCGGATTTTTATTTAAACATATTTTATTAAGCAGCAATGCCTTTTATTTCTCTAATAAGATATTCAGCAACCCATTCAAAATCTTTATTATTTTTAGCTGCTTTTTTCAAATATTCAACGGAAACATCACCAAGACGTATCAATGTCATAGCAACAACACCTCGTTTAATACCTCTTACTACTTGTAATTGATCAACTAATTGAGGCACAGCTGCTGTTCCAATGCTTACTAATTCATTTTCCAATTCGTTCTTTGTTGTGTTATCTGCTGTTTCTAATTTTGTAAGTATTTCATTGACTGTTTCCATAATAAAATCTCCATTTATCTAATTTATATTCTGATTATAAACTAAAAAATAGAGCTTTCTTGATTTCCTTACATAATCTTTATATCTTATAAAGATTAATAATTTAGTTCTTTTATTATTTCTTTTATTTCTTCAGATAAATCGGTACTTTCAGATATATTTTTAACAACTGCTTGTGCAAAATCAGCTTTTTTAAATTCATGCAAACCTCTATGACGGAAAAATTCTTCCAAAAATTCTACCGTCGACTTTGCCTCATCTAACCCTTCAACTGACGCTACAGAAATATTTTCAGTCAAATAATTTAAAGTTTTTATTATAAGAGATTTCGGTAACAAATCTTCAAATTCACCACTTTTTAAAATGTGAATTTTGTCAATCTGCCTTAATTTCGGAATTATTTGCTCCTTATTTTCCACCGCATCACGATCTAAAAGCACAAATACAGGAATTTTCAGACATTCTGCAAAACGATAAAAATATTTTACAACCTGATTTTTTCCACCTGCTGATACAACATGTATTCCATGCTCAGAAAAATTATAATTACACATCTGCGCAAATCTTGGCAACAGGATTTCTTCAGTTATTCCTTCACATAATAAAATCTTCTTTATCGGGAACATGCCGGTATCTATATTTTCTCCGCCAATATGTTTAAGAAATTTAAGATTATCCGGTATTTCTTCAGGAAGTATTTTTATTATCCCTTCGTAATTAATAGTATTATCTAAAAGCTTGTCAGTATTCTTATCTGTTTTAAATATGGATCTTTCGTATTCTTTAATCTTCTTATTAATCGAAAAATCAGAAGTTTTACCTGCTAGAGAGTTATTAATAATTTCTGTTGCATATTGCACTATTTTTTCATAATCCATAGAATCCAATTCTGATTTTTTGAATTTAGGTTCTATTAAATTGGTTAATATAATTTCTTTAAAAACTCTTAAATATTTAGTTTCAGGGTCTTTAAACCTTGTTAGTCTGTCTATTGAAATAATTAATTGTTCTTTACTTAAATTTTTTATTTTCAACTTATCAAGTATTTCCTTTTGTTAAAATTGTAAAGCTAATAGTTTTAAATATAGCAAAAATTTTTGATAATCTTTTTTTATATAAATAGTAGTGGAGTTAGATCGTGTATTCATATAATTTAGGTAATTATCAATATAATAATTATAGCACAGCAAAATCACCTAAAGTTGTTGTGCCTAAAAACACTGATAACAAAGAATCTGTAGGGCCTTCTTTCACCTCTAATCCAATTATGTCACAGGTACCTTACAATGCTTCATTTACTGCATCTAATCTTAGAACTCAATTATCATCTAACGATGAGGTCAATAAGTATAACGCATTAACCCAAATAGCAGATAAAGATACTCGCAAAAATTTAAATTACCTTTTAAAATCAGGTATTCTATTAAATTCTGATTCTAATGACAACTCCACAACATTAGATAATTTATACAAAATTGCCACAACAGAAAGAGCACAAGGCCTCAATAAAGAAGTTATACTGAAAGATACCGTACAAACATTAGCTCAACCTCATGTTGTTACTCAGCAATTCGGAAACATTCCAAAACAATACGAAAAACAAGCTTTGGAACTTGCAAACGGAGACAATCCTAACGTTGAACATTCAGGAACATGCCCCGCTGCAAGTATAGAATTTAACCTCGCACAAAAACACCCTGCAGAATTTGCAAGATTTGCACAAGGTTTAAGTTCTCCTGAAATGACTGTTAATAAAACAATTAAATTGAGTAACCTTGCAGACAATACTCTTGATGCTATATGGTTGCTAAACGCTTTTGAAATTCCTTATGAAGCAAAAGATTTTGAAAAAGCAGAACTAAAATTCTCACCTGATAAAAATGCAATAGTAAGAGCACATATTCAGACAATAGACAAAGATAAACAAGAAAGATCTTCAGTTGATGTTCTTATGCAATCCACATTTATGCAAGTTGGTTCTCAACAATCATATAACTCACTTACCGACAAACGAGCAGGAAAATTTAATCAAAACGACAAAGGCTTAATAGAGTTTGAAAAAACATTTACTGAATCTGTAGTTGAAGATAAAAATAAAGTATCAGTCACCTATCAAACAATTGACGAAAATGCAAAATTAGTAGGCTATGAAACTGATTTTAATACAATGAAAAAACAAATAACAGATGCATTAAATATGGGTGAAAATGTTATTATCGGGTACACACAAGTCGACAACACAAATACAATTATAAACGGCCACGAAATAACAATCATTGGAGCTAAAACTGACAAAAACGGCAAAATGACATTCATATGCCATGATACTGATGATGGAGTTTCAAAGGCTGTCGAATATTCTGAAGACTACTTATTACCCAAAATCCATCACGCAGGCTTGCCTCAAAAGGTTGTCGAAAATGACATAAAAGTTACCGAAAATTGGGTAGAAGGATTAAAAACATACAAAGAACTAAAGAAACAAGCAATGCAAAAAGCAGCTTAATTAATCGTAATAAAAACAAATAATTAATAGCAAAAAACATCTTGATGATGTTTAATATAGAAAAGGTAAAAAGATATGAGTTTGTTAGTTAATGCAATTCAAAAATACGGAAGTTCGCAACCTGTTACAGCACCGCAGAAACAAACGGCAGTGAGTGCTCCAAACATTCAACAACAACCGATAAAAGATACTTTTGAAAAATCAAAAGATGAAACCTCAGTCGGAATTTTTTATATAGCAGATTTGCACGGAAAAATGACAAATATGGAAAGAATTTGCGAAATGGCAAAGCTTTTCAATAACACAAACAATTCTGACATAAAAATTAAACTTGCTTCAGGTGATATTCTTTTGGGTTCAAGCCCAATAAAAAATAAAGTTGCAAACGAATTTTTAAATTGGGTTGGTATTGAAGCAAATGCACTCGGAAACCATGAACTTGATGCTACACCTCAGATGTTTGCAGAAACACTGAAAGATGCTAAGTATAAACTCCTTGCAATTAATGTAGAAGTAAACCCTAATAGTCCAATGGCAGGTAAAATTGAAAAATCAATGATAAAAGAAATAAACGGTGAAAAATTTGGAATAATAGGAACAGCTCCATCTGACGCTTTAGAAAGAGTGGGAACAAGAGAATCTCTTGCAGATATAAAAGTTGATGATATTGATACAACAATTAAAAAAGTTCAAGATGAAGTGAATAACCTTAAAGCTCAGGGAATTAACAAAATCATTGTGATTTCTCACATTGGCAAAGAACCGGATAAACGCTTGGCTCAGGAAACTGAAGGAATTGACGTAATACTAGGTGCACATACTCATGCCCTTTATAAAGATATCAAAGAGGGTGAAAGCCTACTATATTCAAAAGCAGGAGAACCGGTAATTGTCACTCAAGCAGGAAAAGACGGAGAATTTGCAGGGGTTCTTAACCTTGTGTTCAATAAAGATGGCATTGTTAAAAAAGCTCAAAATAATATTGGAAGAACAAGTAGTTTTATTAGAAAATTGCAATATAGAACCGCTGTAGAATCCATTATCGGCAAACCTGAAGTTGTCGGAAAAATAAAATCTGCACCGCCAAATCCAAAAAATAGATTAATAGAAAACAACCCGCACGGAAACTTTATTGCTGACGCTATGCGCAATGAGTTAGGAACCGATGTTGCACTTTTAAATGCTGCAAACCTCAGGGGTTACTTTATTGAAGGTGATGTTGATGTCAGAAGAATAAATGACATTACTCCATTTGAAGATAAAATGATGATTTGTGAACTTTCGGAAAAACAAATTGTAGATGCAATTAAAGTAGGTGCAAAATCATTCACAAATCCTGATAACAAACCTGGAATAATTCTTGTTTCGGGACTTGAATACACAGTTACAGATAAAGGTCAACTACAGGAGTTATCATTTATAGATAAAAATGGTAATAAAACAAAAATAGACATTAATAACCCGAGCGAAACACATAAATTTACAGTAGCTTGTGATGATTTCTTTGCATTAGGCGGAGATAACTATTTACCTGTAAATAAAAATCCTGATTACATAAAACAAACTTTTGCCCAAGACAAAAATGTTTATACAGCAAATTATATCAAAAAACAAAAAGAACCTGTCGAAATAAAAGCAGACGACAGAATTAAAATTGTCAGTTAAATATCTCAACATTGCTAACTAAAACAATTTTTAATCATTGATATAATGTTTTGTCTTTGCAGTATTGGCTGAGATCTTATTGAGCTTTGCCATTTAGCCAAATGCTCACCATATAACTCCATTGGAACAAGCATTTCATTGCTGATAATATTACCGTTATTTTTTAAATACAACGCTTTCATCAAGTTTTCAGCAGACACAGCGCTAATATCAAAATTTTCGCCGTTTGGCCTAATTCTGAGAGCAGCATTTACCTCTTCCGGCGTCAGACCTTGTTTCAAAAACTCATTTGTAAATTCATCTATACTTGATTTTGGCACAGTTTCTACAATATCCGGAGACCTAAAACCACATTTATAGTGAAAAGGAAAAGCATTTGGTTCGCTTTCTATTACAAGTCTCTTGTAACCTTTTTGCATCATCCGCTCTATTGTAATTTGATGTAGTCGAATCCCGATTCCAGAATACAAATCTCTTCCATTTCGACTTTCCATAAAGCCTGTATGTATTGTTTTACTCTTATCATCAAGATGATATTTTCTTATCCCGACTCGTTCATACTCACCGGACGAATTTTTCACAAAAATCCCCCAATGCTCAACATTGCTTCCTTCTTTTAAACATTTTACATATGCATTAACAGGTTCTCTGCTTTTTTTATCAATCAAACTTGTCCTATAATAACCATCACTATTTTTGCCTTGCCTAAAGTTAAATTTTTTAGAAAATAGCAAATCCATAGTTTTATTTTCTTCCCAAAAAGCTTCAGGCAATTTACCTGCAGATTTATAATATTGTTCAACCTCAGTTAACCTTTTATCTATACGTCGACTTATAGAATCAAGATTTATTTCCCCATCAGTGAAATTAAGTTTTGTTCCTTTAGCACTAGATGCTGCAATTTCAGTATTCATAGTTAAATTATAACTATTTCCATTAAGGTTAAGATTAAAATCCAAAATAGAAAATTCTTTTTCATGATTTGGCAATTTTAAACGCAAAGAACGAGGCCTACATTCGCTATACTTAGCAAACAAACGCCCCAATTCATTTTTTCCGACTATCTTTTCAAGTCCTCTGCGATTTGCAATAGTAAAACCTGAATCGACTAGTCGCCTCAGCGTAAAAACATTTACCATTTCTTAATTTCCCCTATATATTAATAAAGGAAAATTTACTTGAAAAATTGCTCTTTTTATAAATTGTGTAAACTTTTTCTAATATCCAAATTGCTCATGAGCATTTAGATATTCTTTTACTGTATTCAAAGAAGATTGAACAATACGTGTAACACGTGAAGGCGACAATCCAACCTGAGTTGCAATATCTTTCACTTGCATATTTCTATAAAATCTGTATTCTACAACTGTTCTTTCTTTTGCTGGCAATTTTGCAATCGCAGCTCTAATCATACGACCCATTTCTGAAATTTCCGCACTTTCATCAGGTTGAGCATGAGGATCTTTTAGAAAATCAAAAGGTGAATCATTATCACTAGCAGCAGCAGCTAATCCGTCAATAGATAAAACTGTTTCATAAACAGCCTCTCGGACCTTAGCTTTTTGCATATCCATTCCTTCAACAGCTTCTTCCTCATCATATTCTTCATCCGGTCTATGTTTCAGCGAATACCATTTGTACCTGATTCTCAATTCATTTCTGATCGCCCATCGGACTGCAGTAGCTATATATGCAGCATTATAACGTTCTAGCTGTTCCGGCGTTTTGTTCTTTATTAAAGCCTGAATTGCTAATATACCAATTGATACAAGTTCTTCATAATCAACCATATGCGCAGGTATTCTACGGTGTTCTACCTTCGCAACTCTTTGTACCAAATCTATGTATTCTTGTAATTTATTTTTATTTTGCATAATCATGATTACATTTATATTCTACCACAGATTTTAATTTGTATGCCCTTTATTTGTAGTATTTTTTAAATTATACACGAATAAAAGAATTTCTGCGATTGCTTTGTACAATTCTGGCGGAATCTGCTGGTTTAAATCTACCATTTTGTATAATGCCCTCGCGACCGGTGCATTTTCAATAACAGGAATACCATGTTCTCTTGCAATTCCTATTATCTTTTTTGCAATAAGTTCTGTACCTTTAGCTATAAGCATAGGAGATGCCATTTCCTCTGCCTTATACTTCAAAGCACAAGCAATATGTGTTGGATTTGTAACAACAAAATCTGCATCAGGAACTGCATCCATCATACCTCTTTGAAGCATCTGCATACGACGCTGCCTTAATGCAGCCTTTACATTCGGATCACCTTCTGTGTTTTTGTATTCATCTTTAATTTCTTTAAAAGACATCTTTTGGTCTTTTAAAAATTTCCATTTCGTAACCCCATAATCTGCTGCAGAGATAATCAAAAAGGCAATACAAGCTTTAAAAATAAACTCCGTTATAAGTTTTCCAAACTCAATCATTACAGCAAAATTGTTGTCTATTGCAGCAAGCATCAATATACTTTCAATATGATCCATGTAAACGCTGTAGCCAATAAAGCCCAACAATGCAACTTTTACAATATTTTTAAACAATTCAAATAATGTTTTAATCGACATTATATTCTTAAAATATTTTGTAGGATTAAGCTTATCAAGCTTTGGGACAAGCGGAGCTGTTGCAACCAACGGTCCTACCTGAATAAAATCAGCTAATATTGCCATAAACCAAGCTATAAATAGAATTGGACCAATAATCAAAACCGTACATTTTAATGTAACCGTAACAATATAAGTATTACCGATTCCGTCAAGATGCGCATTTGGAATTTGCTCATATAAAAGAGTATAGAGCTGAATTATTTGATCCCAAATAAAGGGCGCCAAGCCAAAAATAACAGAAAACAAAACAAGCAATGAAATAGCTGTTGAAAAGTCTTTTGACTTTACAACCTGACCTTCTTTTCGAGCCTGCTCAAGTTTTCTTGGAGTGGCATCAAATTGTTTATCTTCATCACCCATATGCTATTTCCTTAATGAATATTATAGCATGGTCAAAATTTATCCCAAAAGAAGCTTTACGCATCTTTTTTTTAATCTTTTTGTTCACTCTCTACTTTATTTTCTTCTATTTTCTTTTCCGAAACTTTTTCTTCGGTGTTATTTTCTTTTAATTCGGTTTTTTCTTTATTTTCTGCTTTTATTTCGACAGGTTTTTCCTCAATTTCAGACTTTTGCTTCTTTTCATTACCTGCTTCTCTTGCTTCTTTTATAATTTCTTTTGTTTTGTTATTAATTTCTTCATATTTTACTAATTTGTCATAATATTTTTCTGCAAAAGGAAGAGTATATTTATCAGTAAAATATTTACCGATAAGAACAGAGGCAATTCCTCCCACCAAACCAAACAACAAATTATATTTTGTATGAGATTTAGCAGTTTTCTTCAAAGCTTCTTTTGTCACATCCTTTTTATTAACCAAGACAAATTTATCAACAGTTTCTAATATTCCGTATGTTGCAAGAAACCCCTCAACAAATTGTGCTCCTCTTAATTGAGACATGTAACCCCTCTTTGTATAAAGAGTAGATTCTTTTTGTTCATAAGGCTGCGCTGAAGTAAAACTTACATTTTTAACTTGCATATATTTCTCCTTTGGCAATATAAAAACAAAACAGGAAAATATTTGCTATATTATGAAGCAATCTTTACACCGGAGCTTGTACCTAATCTTTCGGCTCCCGCTTCTAGCATTTTTACGGCAGTTTCTTTATCTCTTATGCCACCTGATGCTTTAACTTTTAATCCGTATGGTGAAACAGTTTTGTACATAAGTTCAACATCTTCAACTTTAGCTCCGACGCCACCTTTTACAAAACCTGTTGATGTTTTTACAAAATCAGCTCCGGCTTCAATACACAATTCACAAGCTTTTTTTATTTCATCTTTTTCTAACAAATCTGTTTCCAAAATAACTTTCAAAGGCTTATCAACACAGGCTTTTTTTACATTTTTTATATCATTTACAACAAAATCATCATCTCTGTTTTTTATTGCTGTGACATTAATAACCATATCAATTTCATCAGCGCCATCTTCAACAGCTTTTTTTGCCTCGTAAGCTTTTACATCAGTTCTGTTTGCTCCGAGTGGAAAACCTATTACCGTAACAACTTTCACATCGGATCCTTTCAAATTTTCTTTTGCAAGCTTAACATACGCAGGATTAACACAAACCCCCAAAAAATTATATTCTTTTGCTTCATCAAAAAGTTTTATTAAATCTTCCATTTTTGCATCTTGTTTTAATAAAGTGTGTTCAATGTGTTTGTTAATATTTTCCATAATCAACTCCTTATATTATCTAAAATTTTTGATACTGAATATGATTTATTTAATGTATAAAAATGAAGTTTATTCTGATTATTTTTAATTAAATCAAGACACTGCTCCGTCGCATAATCAATTCCGAATTTTACTAATTCACTACCATCATATTTCTCAACTGCGGCTTTAAATTTTTTCGGAAGTGTAATTCTTGCAAGAGCAGTCATTTTTTTAACCTGCTTTTTGCTTATTACAGGCATTATGCCTGCAACAACAGGAACTTTTATTCCTTCTTTACCTACTCTTTCCAAAAAATTATAAAATTTTAAATTATCAAAAAACAATTGAGTAAATATAGCATCAGCACCTGTTTCTACCTTATTTTTCAAATACAAAATATCTGAATTTAAATCAGCGCTCTCTATGTGTCCCTCCGGATATCCAGCAACCCCGACAGACAATTTCGTTTTTTCATTTATAAATTTTACAAGCTCATTTGCATAATTAAAATCATATTTACGCAAAGTAATATCCTCGGGAATATCTCCTCTTAAAGCTAATATTTTATCTACACCTAAATATTCTATAGCTTTTATTCCTTCTTCTACACTTTCAAAAGAAGACGAGATACACGTAAAATGAGGCATTACATCAAACCCAATATCATTAATTTTTGAAATTAAATCAAAAGACTTATTCCCTTTTCCTCCAGCTCCACAAGTAAGTGATACAAAAGCAGGCTGATACTTTTTAATAATTTTCAATTCTTCCAAAAGTTTTTCCTCGTCTGCCTTTGGAGGAAAAACTTCAAATGATATTGTCAAATCTTTATTATTGTATATTTGCTCAAGTTTCATGATTAAAATTTATATTCCGGTATTACAAACGGTTCATTATTTGCATCTTTATCGACAAATTCAAGATAATATCTCATTGCAACATCTTTTGCAGAATTGTAGAATTTATCATCTACATATTTTTTATGTAATTCAGTTCTTTCTCCTGAATAATTTCCAAGAATTGTTGCATATGTTTCTATAACAGATTTATCAGCTCCCCCACCATATGCCTTTGTTTTTGCATCTGTACCTGACGGACGAATTTCAATATACTTATCCGTAAATTCAAGATAAGTACCATCACCAACAAACTTTATAGATACTAAATTATTAAAATCAAGACTTGCAAATGAATCATTCAAAACTTCTCTGACATTTTCCAAAGTCATTTTACCTTCTTTAACAGAAATTGCCATTGACAAATAGAACAAATCATTTTTGGTTCTTTTTTCTTCGCCTAATATTTTTTCTTTCTTCAACTTATTTATATCAGGTTCAGACTCATTATAATAAGCAATATCAACCCTTGTATCAAACCTTCCGACTATATTATTCTCTTCGAATATATTAACCAAATATTCAGACAATGATTTCTTTTCTTTTTCAAGTTTTGAAACAAGAGCAGATGCAACAATTATAGCCTCTGTTGCACTCTTTTCTCTCATTGCTATTGCAAATCTGCCGTTTTGCGACTTAATAAGTTCTTCACAACCCATAATCATACCGCCGGATTCTTCGCCTCCAAACAACAGCCTTGGGTTCGAACCTAAATTAATAGAATTCCCAAATACATCATCGACAACAACATCCTTATCATGATGTAATTTTAGCTGCAATTCTACTTTTTTCATTATATTCGCAATTTCTTTGAATCCTACAGGCACATTAACAACTTTGACCCCCTGATTTTTTGCCCACTCATCCCAAGAAAGCGCAGATGCAGTCGTTTTAATCATAAATCGAGGGTGGTTACTCCATAAGTTTTGCGCTTTCAACTGTTTTGTTTCAAAATCCATAAGCATTAAAAAGGCTTGATTTGCTGTAAACACAGTTAAAATTGTATCTTTACCTAATTCAATATAATCAATACCTGCTTCCTTTAATGCCTCTATTCTTTTTATATTTTCTGTTTGGCATATAGTCAATCTGTCGTGATCAGGATCCGTAATTAAAACTACCGTACCCTCAGGGAAATCTCTCAATTTTTCGTCGTAATACAAAGTTTTTATAACAGGGAAAAATTTTTCACCCGACTGAGTTTTTGCAATAACTGTCGCATCTACAGAATAATCATAAAATGCTTTTTCTCCTTTCGGTGTATGGTCATATTTCCCGATTGAGTGAAAAAACGGATCTTCTTCCGTATTAAACCAAACGAATTTGCCATCTATATTAAGTTTTTTCAAAACTCTGCTTAGCGTTCTGTAAGCAGATCCTCCAACATTTTCGATAACAATTTTATTTTTAAAATCTTCTATTAAATCAAGGTTAAAATCCTTTGCAACACCGGACTTGAGGTATTCTATATACAAATCAACCCCGTCATCAAAAGATTTTAAAACTTTTTCATCAATCAAAGGATTATCTTGCGCAGAAATTTTGATTTCATAACTACCATTTTTTTCGGTCAAATCAAAAATTTCTTGAATTTTGCTTACAAATTCCATTGATTCTTCAGGCAGGTACTGACTACCTTGTGAATTCAGGTCTTTTGTCGCATTTTTGACGGAAATTCCGTGGCTAGATGTAATGTATTCACCACCCAAAAGGTCTAATTTGAATGCTAAAAATGACGCAAGCCAAATGGGAATAGATTTTTTACCTTCCGGCACAAGAGTTCTTATCCCTTGAGCAGCTTGAATTCTTGTGATAGCATCCAAAAACAGGTCTGAATTGTAGCGAACTTCTCTGCCTGCGACTTTGACAATTTGTTTTCCTTTATATTTTTCATTTGCAACAAGTGCCTTGGCCAATGTTGCAAGAACAACACCAACCAAATTTATTGGAAATCTTGTATCTTGAGGGTACAAAATATTTTGCGGTCCCCTAATTCCTGCAGTTGAAACTTTTGCCTCTTTAGCGTATCCGGCAAACCATTCTTTCAAGCCTAAGCCACAAGGATTTTCTTCAGGATCATAGTCGTCCAAATGTTCTTTGTACAATGTAAAAGTAAATTCTCCGGTATTGGAAAAATCCATCAATTCAAGATTTTTTATATAATCGGGTGTTTTGTCGTAAACACTCTTAAATAATTCATTTTCAAGTTCAACTGTTGAAACTCGCATACAATCTCCTTTTGTCATTCTGAGCCGATTGAGATAAGGATTCCTCGCTTCATTCTGAATGACAATATTGGGCGAAGAATCTCATAAAATTACCAGCACAATTTTATATTAAATTCTTGTATTATGCAAATTTTTAATATACAATTTTATTATATAGAAGGGATATGTTTTGAAAGATTATAAAAAATATACGCACAGAAAAGCTTCTTTTTATAATATTTGGAGAACTATTTTCCAATGGATTATTTGTAGAATATTTTACATGATCAGATTGAAAGTTGTTTATCAATTAAAAGTTGAAGGATTAGAAAATATTCCTAAGGACAACAATTATATAGTCTGTGCGAACCACTTATCAACCCTTGATCCACCTATGCTTGCTGGTATTTTTCCAAACAGAGTATCTTTTATGGCTAAGCAAGAACTTTTTGATATTCCGTTTATTTGTTGGTGGATTGATTGGATGGGAACTTTTGCCGTAAACAGAGAAAGTCTCGATCCTTCTACTGTAAAAACAGTTATGGAAATAAAAAAAAGCAAGTGGAAATGGGTTTTTGGGATTTTTCCTCAAGGTACCAGAGGTGTTCCAGGAGAAATAAAAGGAGTAACTAAAGGGTTTGCGGGACTTGCAAGAATAACAAAATGTTCTGTTCTTCCCGTTGGAATTGTTGGGACTGAAAAAGCTACGCACATACCGTTTTCAGGAAAAGTAACAGTAAGAATAGGTAAGCCAATACCTTATGAAAAAGATCCGGATATTGTTGTTCAAAAATGGAAAGAACAAATTCAGGAATTAACAGGTTTTAAATGTATTGAAGAAGAATTAGGAGTAAAGAATGGCTAGCAAAGAACCGAGAAATTACAACCGACGTTACAAAGAAGAATATAATATTTTTAGAACAATATTTTACTTTTCTTTTATGCATACTGTAGTTATACCTTTTATGCACGTATTCTTCGATTATAAGATTGAAGGTAAAGAAAATATTCCAAAAAATGGAAAATTTATTTATACAGCAAATCATGTTTCACACTTTGATCCACCTATGGTGTCATGGGCATGCTACAAACCTATTGCATATATGGCAAAAAAAGAATTATTCCAAAAAGGTGATAAGTGGGAATTTTTAGTAAAAAGATTAGGTGCATTTGCTGTTGACAGAACAAAGCCAGAAATTGCAACTTTTAAAACAGTCCGTGATATTTTGTCTACAAAATGGTCTTTGGGAGTATTTCCTCAAGGTGGTATAAGAGAATACGGCTCTGATATAGCAGACTTAAAGAAAGGATTTGTCGTAATAGCTAAAAATGCGAAAGCAGACATCATTCCTGTTGCAATTGCTAATTGGGGAGGTTATCCAAAATTAAAACCTTTTAGACGCAGTACAGTAGAACTTCATATTGGAAAGCCAATCTCACATGAGCTGCCTGAAGATGAAATTATCCGCCAATGGTGTGCACATATTACTAAGTTTGCGGATTACAAATGTTCACTATCTAAACAAGAGGTAAATGTTAATTAGAATAAAGCGAATAAGTTCTTATCATAAAAATTGCATAGATAAAATTTTATCAATACTGCTTTATAAAATGACTTATTAGCCTTTTCGCTTATTTACCTATTCACTTCTAATTATAAATTTTCCTTGTCAAATCAGCTTTTCTGATTCTTACATTTTCAGGTGTAATTTCAACAAGTTCATCATCTGCAATATATTCTAAGCATTCTTCCAATGACATTTCTTTATGAGCTTGAAGCGTTACCATAACATCCGCAGTTGCAGATCGCATATTGGTTAATTTTTTCGTCTTACAAATATTAACTACAATATCCTGAGGCTTGTTACATTCACCAATAATCATTCCACGATATACTTTTGTTTTCGGGGTCACAAAGAACACACCTCTGTCCTCGTATTGAGCCAATGCATAAGGAATAGCTTCGCCTTGCTCATGCGCAATAATAGAGCCGTTTCTCTGTCTTGGAATATCACCCGCATATGGTCTGTATTCAAGATATGTATGATACATTATACCTTCACCGCGAGTCATTCTGATAAATTCACTTCTAAAACCAATCAAACCTCTTGCCGGAATATGGAAAGTCATAGTTGTTCTGCCTTTTGCATTATTCATTTCTTTCATTTCAGCTTTTCTTCCGGAAAGTCTGTCGATACAAGAGCCGGCATAACCCTCCGGAACATCAACAATTAAATTTTCATATGGTTCACAATGTTCTCCATTTATATTTTTATATATAACTTCAGGTTTAGAAACGGCAAATTCATACCCTTCACGACGCATTGTTTCAATTAGAATACCTAAATGTAATTCTCCTCTGCCCGAAACCCTGAAAACATCAGTTGAATCAGTATCCTCAACTCGTAAACTTACATTCTTTTCAAGTTCGTCATAAAGTCTTTTTCTTAATTGGCGTGAAGTTACAAACTTTCCTTCAGTTCCTGCAAACGGACTGTCATTAACAGAAAAATTCATCTGCAAAGTTGGTTCATCAACTTTAATAAGAGGTAGCGGCTCCGGATTATTCAAATCACAAATACTTTCACCAATTTGAATATCAGAAAAGCCTGCTATGCCAACAATATCACCTGCTGCTGCCTCATCAATTTCTGTTCTTCCGAGATCATGAAAACCGAAAAGTTTAGTAATTTTACCTTTTTCCTGAGATCCGTCTGAATGAATAACACAAACCTGTTCTTGAGATTTTACTTTTCCGTTTTCTATTCTACCGATTACAATTCTTCCAACATATTCGTTATAATCAAGCGTTGTAGCCCTGAATTGGAAAGGCTTTTCGGCATCACCTTTAGGGGCTTGGATGTTTTCCAAAATACAATCCAACAAAGGAATCATATCTTTTCTTTCGTCATCTAAATCTTTTATAGCAAAACCATTCAGACTGCTCGAAAATATAAACGGAAAATCAATCAAATCTTCTCTGTCCGTCAATTCTGTGAACAAATCAAAAACTTTATCTAATGCAGTTAAAGGTTCTGCAGCCGGCTTATCAATTTTGTTTATAACAACAATAATTCTCAACCCTAATTCCAAAGCCTTTGATAATACAAACCTCGTCTGTGGCATAGGACCTTCAGCAGCATCCACAATCAATAATGCTCCATCAACCATACCTAAAACACGTTCTACCTCTCCGCCAAAATCTGCGTGCCCGGGAGTATCAACAACATTAATTTTTGTATTTTTATAATTAATTGAAATATTTTTGGAAAGAATAGTAATTCCTCTTTCTCTTTCCAAATCATTACTGTCAAGAACTCTTTCTTGCACCTGTTGGTTTGACCTAAATGCACCGGCTTGTTTTAACAAACAATCTACCAGCGTAGTTTTACCGTGGTCAACGTGAGCTATTATTGCAATATTTCTTATATTTTCATTCGTATTTGTCATACATACCTGCCATTTAAATTTCTTTAGTGTATTATTTACACTTATATTTTATATTAAGCATTTAAAAATTGCAAGTGAATAATTCATATTAGTTTTCTTTGTAAGCAATATATGCAAAGCACAAACATATTAGACCAAATGCAATACCAAATCCCATCGTAATTCTATACGAATACAAAAATGCTATCTCATAAAGTTTACCACTACCTAGCATCAAATTTCTGAATGTTTCAAACAAAGTAATAGTCACTGCAACTCCAAGAATATTGCCTAAGTTTCGAGACAAAGCCAATATTCCGGAAGCTATCCCTAATTCTGCTTTATTAACAGATGTCATAATTGCATTATTTGAAGGTGACTGAAAAAGCCCGTTCCCAATACCCATAATTCCTGACGCAAATACTATTTGCCACATTGGAGCATCTTTACCAAACACAGTAAACAACGTCAGAGCAACACAATATACAAAAGGTCCGGCAAGTGTCAAATACCGACTGCCATATTTCCCTGAAAGTCTTCCTGCAACAGGTGCCATAACAGACAGAGTTAAAGAATATGGTAAAATTAACAAACCTGTCACCATAGGACTATATCCTTGAATATCCTGCAAAAAGAAAGGTAACAATATACTGTTAGTGAACATAGCCATATAAGAAAGCATTACGGCGAGATTTCCAAATGTAAAAGGCTTTATCTTGAACAAGGAAAAATTAATTAACGGATAATTTATTTTATGATCTCTAAAATAAAATAATCCGCCAAATATTAAGGTAATTACACCTAATGCTATAATATTGACAGAACTCCATCCCCACTCATGTCCTTCTGATATTGCAAGCAATAGTGCAAATAGACTGATTGTAAAATATATAAACCCTTTATAATCAAATTTAAAATTTTGAATTTCTTTATCCCTATGATGTGGGAGATATTTTCTGGCGAATATAAACCCTAAAAGACCAACTACAAAAGACGGATAAAAAATTGCGTGCCAATCTAAATTATTAATTAAAATACCACCCAAAGCCGGTCCTGATATTCCGCCTAAAGCAACGAGACAGCCATTTAACCCCAAAGCTTTTCCCCGTCTTGGGCCTTTAAATATTGTCGCAATGATAGCTTGAGCATTTGATAACATTATTGACGCACCGACCGCCTCAATACACCTATATGTTATTAATAATCCGAAACTATTAGCAGTGGTACTTAAAAATGCACCTATTGAAAATATTATGAATCCGGTCGAATATAGTTTATTCTTTGAAAATATATCACCGAGTTTTCCAAAAAACGGGAGTAAAACAGTAAGCACAAGCATATAAGCAACCATTACCCATTGAATTTGTCCAAGGCTTACCTGTAAATCAACAGACATTGGATAAAGCGCAAGTGTAACTGAAGACGAATCCAACATGGCAATAAAATTACCAATTGCAGTTATTGTAAACATTGTCCATTTTAGTCGCTTAATTGTCATATTATTATTTTAACATAACAAAAACTTTTAAACTTTTTACTTTTTCCTTTTTGCAGTTTCTAATAACAAATCTACATTATCTACCCTCAAAGCAAAATATGGTTGAGATTTATCTTTTTCTTTTAAAAATATAACAAATGTATCGTTATAATAAAAATATCTCGGTTGAATAATATGACCAGGACCAACGGACGTAAGTTTTGTTACAATGACAGCCTCCGATTTCAATTTAACGCCCTCGTTGTCCATTTTAAAATCAACTGTTTCCAAAGCTTTATCAATCATAAAATCAGTACCTACAATTTGCTTTCCGCAAACCTCTTTAAACGATTTTTCCTGATACAGTTTTATTTCAGGAACTTTAAAATAATCATTATCACCAAACCATTTTCTTCCCTCATATTTTTCAGCTTTTGCATTCATATCAGAATATAATTTGTCAAAAGTAGTATCATCTACCGTTCTGTAAAGATATACCTCGTCATTTCCTTGAGTTTTTAACTTAACCGCAAAGTCTTCTCTATTTTCATAAAACAAAACTTCAATATTTTGAGCCAAAATATCCTTGTGCTCAGATTTTATTCCAAAATAATTAACTTTTTGCGGAGTATACCCAAATGTTTCAGATTCAAGCTTATCAAACGCTCTTAAGAACTTGAAATCTTTCTTTAACATAGCATAAAGAACATACTTCCTCGGTGCAGGCGACCAATCAATTGCGCCGATAATATCACTTGTTTCGTTAAACTTATCTTTTATACCTTGTTTAATCTTATCTCTCAAATCATAAGATGCTTTTCCCCAAGTCTTATAATATGAATCTTCTGACAAATCTGAAGCTTTAAAATCCTGCTTGTTCAAGTTTTTAACCAACTCTGGAGTCTCATCCGTAAATTCAATTTCACCCTTTACAAGCTCATCCATTAAATCATTCCACACGAGCTGAAACGTTCCGACCCAAACTCTATTATTATATATTGATTCAGAAGACATTAAAGGCAAAATATCAAGTCCACTCTTATTCATTGGTTCATCTTCTTTTAGCTTTGCACAACCGCAAGTTATTACAAATATTAATAATAAAATAAGTATTTTTTTCACTTTTTTTCTCCTATATTTAAAAATTTCCAAAAACCTTTAAAAAAGCCCTTAGTATTTTCTTCATGCAATAAATTTGCCGTAGAATAATATTGTTCATAGTTCTTTATCAAATTTTCAGGCAAATCTTCCTCTTCATCAAGAGTCTGAGCAATCATTTCAAGATAATCATCTTGTTCTTCTTTATAAACAATATCTCTACGCCTTAAATCTTCATCAGCTTCAAAATGCACAAGCGCATGATATGCAGCATGAATACTTTTATCTTCAGTATCACGAGGAAATTGTATTATTGCTTCACGCACACAAATTTGAGAAATTAAAACCTTACGAATTAATTCTGCAACCGTTTTTCTATCAGAAACCATACTATTAAACTAAAATATCTTGAGCACTTTTTTCTATAAACCTGATCATTTCGGAATAACTTCCGCCAAAGAACTGTTCAGAAACAGTTCTAACAGCATCCATAGCCATTTCTTCTTTACTCATTGCAGCCTTGTAAAAGAATTTTTTACCAACCTTATAACGAACTAAAACAGATTTTACAGTCAATCTATCCATTACTGTTTTTATAGTAGTATATGCTCTTTCAACTCCGCTTGCGGACAAATCATCAACAATATCTTGAATAGATATATCTCTATCTTCATTGTTTTCAGTCATATTCCAAAAAGAGTTCAAAATATCAATTTCTAATTTTCCGCACACCATATATTCCTCTACTTTCTTTTACTAACATTGTAACACAAAAGCATTAAATTTCAACATTTTACTACAAAAAACGTTACATTAATATTAAAAATTTAAAAATTCTAAATCTTCCTTTTTGTAACTTTTATTATTTTTTCTTTTAACTTTCAAATTCTTAGATTTTGTTCTTTTCGATACTTTTCTATACGCATTATCAATTGAAATTTTAGATAAAGCATTACCTTTTCTTTTATCATAGAAAGTTAACCAGAAATTTCTGTCAACGTTATCAACCGCAAAAGAAACTCGGCCTGCAAACCTATCCCCAGGACGAATTTGCCTAAACATTAACTTTGTATCCCCAAAGACTGATGGTCTGAACACTGAATTATAATCGTTAACTAACGCCATATCCAATCCTGAAAAAGTTTTATCGGACATATTAGAAATCATAACAGTAAGAGTAATAGTATTAACCTCTCCAAAAGGATCCTTTTCATATTCTATATTACTAATACTTATATCTAAACCGGGATATTTAAGTTCGTGTTGCATTAAAGCTTCTTCTTTATAAACAGGCAAAGGGACTGTCGTATTTATTTTAACTTTTATTTGATCTCCCGGAGCAATTAGTACATCGTGTCCTTTTCTAATTAACGCCATACCGAGTCCTATAACTCCGCCTGCTGCGGCACCGCCTGCAACAGTATATCCCTGAGATGCAATCGCAGCCTCAATACCCAACCAATTCAAAGCCAAAAAACCACCAACAGCGCCACCGGCAACAGTGTAACCAACATCTTGTGCAACGATTTTTGCGGTTTCCGCAACAGGGTGTAATTTTGTTGACATCTTTCCCTCAATAGGAATTTCTCTGCCATCAGGTGTAATTAAATAATCGAAATCTAATTCTAAAAAACCGGTTCTGCCAAGGCGCTTTGGATCAGTTTTCTGCGTAATCTTACCATGAGCAATTGTACCTTTTGGAATTATTACACCCTTATCCCCATACACCTCATCGGTTACTTCAGCAAAAAATTCGTCACCCTCAATATTTATGGAACTGTCCAAAACCTGCGAAACAGTCATATTAATAACGTCTTTTCTCTCTAAATATTCGACATTGCCTGTAAATAGTTCATCTTGTATTTGTTGTTCAATCTTATCATTAACTTCGGCATGACCTTGCAGAACATCATCCGCAAATGACATATTCATAGTAAGGAACATAGATAACAAGATAAATACTACTAATTTTTTCATATCAATATTATAACATCAGGTAATTTTAAAGTCCAAAAGTTGACATTCTGCAAAAAAATTTGTATTATTTATTTATGAATAAAAAGCGTTGGTATGATATAGACCCTACAGTTAGCAGGGCAATAGCTAAACTTGAACAAGCAGAAGAATACATCCAAATTCGCTGCGCTGATTTTATTATTGATAGGCTTAAAGATATTGATTTCAATATAGAATTGTCATTAGATGATCAGTATAATTACATTCTCAGACGTTGGTACGATAAAAATATCAAAGTTTCACATGCAATGGAATACCTAAAAAACGCTCCTGATGATATAAGAAAAGAATTAGCTTTAGAAATAATTGATTTTATAAAAGAATATACTGACTACGCAAAAAAGCATTAATTATTTAACTTGGTTTCTTCCACTGTTTTTTGCATCATAAAGTCTTTTGTCAGCAGCTTCAATCAATTCAGTTGCACTATTTCCGTCTTCAGGGAATGTAGAAACCCCCAGACTTATTGTCACATTAGCTTCTTTATTATTTGCAAGCCTAAATTTATGATTTGCAACACGCTCACATATTTTGTTTGCAGTTGAATAAGCAACAGAATTATTAGTATTTGGAAGAATTATACTCATTTCTTCACCACCATACCTGCAAACGATATCAGTGGCACGGACATTTTTCTTTAAAGTTTGAGCAACCTGTCTTAATACAGCATCACCCGATTGATGACCAAAATTATCATTAAACTTCTTAAAGAAATCAATATCTATAATAATGAGAGAGAAGCTGTTTTCATAGCGCTTAGAATGCTCTATCTGCATTCTAAGCTGCTCTTGAAAATATCTGTGATTATAAAGTTCCGTCAACCCATCGGTAGTTGCCAATTTATACTGCAATTCAAAATCACGTGATTTAACAAGATATTTTATTATAAAAGCAAACGTAAACGCAAAAATCGAAAATATCAGAGGATAAATAACCTCAAGCCAAATATTTCCAAATCGCATCATATAATATGCGACGAGCAAATATGCAAAATAAACTGAAAGAGAAATAATAGTCGCAGCAAACGGCAGGCTAATTTTTGCAACTATACCGGCTATCAGCAAAGCTAAAACTAAACTTATAACAACCGTAAAAGTTCTATCAACCTTTCTTATAAAATTATTATCAATAATGTTATTTACATATGTTGCCTGAACTTCAACCCCCGGATAAACCTTTCCTGAAGGAACTGTTTTAATATCAAACAAGCTTGATGCCGTCGCTCCAAAATATACCACTTTATTTGAAAAGTCATATGATAAATCAGTTTTTTGACCGTTAGAAGCTTTTATAAGCTGATAAAGCGGAATGTAATCATAAGAGCCAACAGGCCCATACCAATTCAATATTGCACTACCATCCTTATCCAAATATATCAATCTACTGCCAACTTTGAGTAACGATTTTTTATTTATAGAAATATCATTTGGATTTTCGTCTACATAATCCAAACCAACCTTAAGCGCCAATTGAGGATAAAAATCATCTTTATATTTTACTACAACCGGCATTTTTCTAAGTACTCCGTCATCAGAACGAGAAACATTTATTATTCCGATATTCGAGGTAGCATTAATTATTCCGTCCAAAATTGTTCGGCAGTTAATAAATGTCAAATCTTCAAAATTAATTTTCGAATCATTTTTGACTTTTACAGTCAACTTTTTGGGTAAAATCGGAGAAACCCTCAAATCTTCAGATTGATTATCAAAATTCATAGACGTATAGATATTATTATACTTTTTAAAAGAATTTATTAACAATTCATCTGCAGAATTTTGACTTTTGAGTGATTTTACAAACATCAAATCAAAAGCTATAGATTTTGGATTCTGTTTTTCAAGATAATTAACTATATTCGCATAAACATCTCTGGGTAAAGGCCATTCACCGTATGTATCCAAAATGTATTCGTAAGAAGCATCATCTATTGCTACAATTACTATATCTTTATTTGGTTTCCTTACACCCTCATTTATAATTAAATTCTGCCTTAAATCGAAAGTTCTGCTTTCAATAGAATCTATAAATTGATTTAAATTTGCACTTTTAATAACTAAAAAAGCAAAAATCACAAAAATTACTAACCCTAAAATAAATGATAACTTTTTAAACATAACAACCTTAGTATAATTAAATACACACACTTTTGCAAGCTTGTAACACTATACCTCGGCATACTCAAAAATATCAGCGTCTAAAGAAATATTTTTTAAGATGAATTGCTTCTCTAAAATCAAATTATTCAATTTCAAAACTTCTGTTGAATAGTCAAGTTCATCAGGATTTTGTAGATATCTGAGCAAACATTTTTCGTGCAAATTCATTTTTCACCTTAATAAAAACTGATAACTTTGTAATTATGTCAAATATTTACATTTAAAACATCAAACAAATGCATGAACTTGCACTTTTTTATTTACGTGTTATCATATATTTAGTCGAAATTAATCAAGTTTGGAATCTTGAAAAGAAAGAGGTAAAGAAATGAAAGAAGGAATACATCCGGATTATAAGAAAACCGTAATCAAATGTGTATGCGGTAACGAAATTGAAACAGGATCTGTAAACGACAATATTACAGTTGAAATTTGTAACAACTGCCACCCATTCTATACAGGTCAACAAAAAATCCTTGACTCAGAAGGTAGAGTTGAAAGATTTAACAAAAGATACGGAAAGAAAGCATAAGTTTTCTTTTGTTACAAAAATATTAAATAGTAGCCTGTTATATTTTAAACAGGCTATTATTTTTATATAAGGAGAGAGAACACATGGAAGGAAATAATAAACCTGTTGTCAATTTAATTTCAAGACCGGAACATATGCTAAAGACTGTATACACAGCCTGCAGAACTTGTTATAGTGCGGATTACCCGATAAACATATATAACAGCACAGATGATGAAGAAAAAATGTTAAAGCTAATTGAAAGAGTTGTTTCTTCCGGACACTATTCAACAATTGAGCATATACAAATAAGCTTTGCGATTTCCAATGTATCAAGAGCTTGCACTCACCAATTGGTAAGACACAGGCATATGTCATTCTCTCAAAAATCTCAAAGATACGTAAAGGAAAAGGGGCAGTTTGATTATATCATTCCGCCGACTATTGACAAAAACCCCGATATGAAAAAAAAGTTTGAAAAATTTATGGAACAAATATCAAATCAATATCAGGAATTTGTTGAAGCAGGTATTCCGGCAGAAGATGCCAGATTTGTTCTTCCGAATGCTGCGGCAAGTTCAATGGTTGTTAGTATGAACTTAAGAGAATTAATCCACGTTGCAAACTTGAGATTGTGTTCTCGTGCACAATATGAAATCAGAACATTAGTAAAAATGATGTGTGAAGAATTGGCAAAAGTTGAGCCCTGGTTAAAACCATATCTTGTACCAAAATGTGAAAGATTAGGTTTTTGCGATGAAGACAAATCTTGCGGCAGAATGCCAAAGTTAGGTGAGTAATTGGAAATTCTGTTTAATCCTATAATTATATCAGTAATATTACTTTGTACTTTGTGCTTATTTAGAGTAAACGTTTTACTTGCGTTAATTATTTCAGCAATAGTTGCAGGAAAAATTGCAGGTATGCATGCAAACCAAATAATGGACGTTTTTATAGGTGGGATGGGACAAAATAGTGAGACTGCACTTAGTTATATTTTGCTCGGGACTTTTGCTGCTGCCATGGCACACACAGGTTTAGCCGATGTTTTAGCAAAAAGAATCGCACTATTAGTTAAAAGCAACAAATTTATTTTACTTTTAATTTTAACATTGCTTGCTTGTGCTTCACAAAACCTCATTCCTGTTCACATTGCATTTATCCCCGTAATCATTCCACCGTTGCTATCTGTAATTAATAAGCTAAAACTTGACCGCAGAGCTGTGGCATGCGCTCTGTGCTTTGGCTTAGTTACTCCTTATATTATATTTCCTGCAGGATTTGGGTTAATTTTTCAAAGATTGCTTGCTGATAATATGACAATCAACGGGATGAATGTTTCAGTTGATGATGTTTGGAAAAGCGTTTGGATATTGGGGATAGGCTTGTTTTTAGGTCTATTATGGGCAATATTTGTATCCTATAGGAAACCCAGAGAATATGAAGACATTAAATTTAGAGAGGTAAAAAGGCGTTCTTTAAGATTAACAGGAAGTCATTATATAACTCTTTTGGCGGCAATGGCGACTCTTGGCGTTCAACTTTGGACAAAATCTTTACCTTTGGGTGCTATGATTGGTTTGGCAATTATATTCGGGACACGAACTATTGATACAGAAAAAATGGATACGCTAATCAATGAAGGCATTGGTTTAATGGGATATGTTGCTTTTGTAATGCTCGTCGCTGCAGGATTTGCTGGCGTATTAAAATCAACAGGCAGCATTGATGTCCTCGTCAATGGACTAATTCCTTTTATGATGGGATCAAAAATTATTGCAACTGTTTTAATGCTTATTGTAGGCTTGTTTATAACAATAGGAATTGGTACGTCGTTTGGAACAATTCCTATTTTAGCTGTTTTATTTGTCCCAATATTTATAAACCTTCAATTTAATCCTATGGAAGCAATTGTTGTATTTGCCGCAGCTGCGGCTTTAGGAGATGCAGGTTCACCTGCATCGGGAACAACATTGGGACCAACTCAAGGGCTTAATATAGACGGACAACATGAACACGTAAAAGATACCTGTATTCCAACATTTTTACATTACAATATTCCTTTGATTTTGTTTGCAATTTTGGCTGTGATAATATTCTAAATAGTTTACCATAATAAAATTAAAAGGAGACCATATAGCCTCCTTTTAATTTGGCCCCGGCGCGATTCGAACGCGCGACAGACAAGGTTTAGGAAACCTCCGCTCTATCCTGCTGAGCTACGAAGCCGTATTTTAATTATAACACAAAATATAAATTTATGCCCGATGGGATTCAAACCCATGACCTTTTCCTTCGGAGGGAAACACTCTATTCAGCTGAGCTACGGGCACAAAACTAATTATCGGAAATTATTATTGTAAAATCAGTTTCTCCGCAATAATAATTTACAGGATCATATACAAACTGTAGTCCACCAATATTTTCGACTTTTTTGGAAAGCCAATTGTAGTAATCATTTGTAACCTTGTTACTATGAGCTACAAACTGTGAATGGGTTTTGCTAAGTATTCCTGTACATTTTACATTTATATTAGCAGTTTTTAATGCATTTTCAACAATTTTTATAGAATTATTGTTAGAACCCATTATTCCTGCATTAAACACCATAGTTTCATCTAAATGTTCTTTATCCCTATAAATTATCCTATTAACAACTTCTTGAGTCTTTTCAGGATCAAGAATCCAATAACTAATATAACCCTTTTGATTTGGAGAACCGGGTAAAGTTGCTATTTCAATTTTATCCATATCAACATGTTTTAATAAAGCTGCATATTGTGACATTTCATAAAAAGACATGTCCGTTTTAACATATTTTTTAGCAACTGAAATTATATCCGGTATTTTTGTAATAGTAGAAGGTTGCTTAATTTTTGATAAAAGACTTCTTAATAACCACTGCTGGCGATGAGTTCGACCAATATCACCTAATGCATCATGTCTAAATCTCAGATACTCAACAGCTTGTTGTCCATCTAAATGATGCTCGCCTTTTGTGAAATTAATATGCAAATGACCGGAATAATCATTATAATGCATAGGCTTTTCGACATATATGTCAATACCATCCATAGCATCAACAATTTCTTTTACAGCTTTGTCATGTACCATAACATACCTGTCAACATGAACCCCTAAAGTATCTTCAATAGTCCTTTTAGCCATTTCAATTCCGCCTATAGCATGAGCCGCATTAATTTTATTTACGCCATTGTTACTCGGCAAATAAACTTTACTGTCACGAGGAATAGAAAGCGCATTGACGGATTTATTTCTTGGATCAATATTTATAAGAATTATTGTATCAGTTCTCGTACCTGACCACAGATCATCAGGATTTTCACTTGCATCTACTCCTAAAAACAATATATTTTGTCGTCTTAAACCAAACGGAAGAACAAAATCTGCATGTTCTTTATTAGGATTATTTTGAGTTAATTTATTTACAACTTTTGTAATAAATGCATCTTTCCCAAAAGTTTCGACAAAAAAGCTATTATTATTAGATAACACAAGCGCTGCAAAAATTAATCCAAAAAATACAATTAACACACCAATAAAAACTTTTGCAAAAGAACTTGATTCTTCTCTTGTCTCTTGCATATGTCTAACAAATGCTGCAGATCTTTCTCTTCTTGTTGTTTTATTTGTCATAATTTAATCCTTTAAATAACTTTTACCAAATAGGTTGAAACAAGCGTAAAATATATTGCCAAACCTAAAACGTCAATTGTTGTAGCAATTACAGGTCCTGATGCTACAGCAGGATCTACTTTCATTGCTTTTAAAGCAAACGGTGTAAATGTACCAATTATTGTTGCCATTGTCATATTAATAGCCATCGCTAAGCCTACAATAGCTCCAAGTTCAATATTATGTTGCCATCCCCAGGTCACGCCGGTAACCAGCAGGCCAAAGAAAGAACCTATAGCTAAACCTATAAATGTTTCTCTCATAATGTAATGAAACGCCGAGCTAAGTGTCACCTGACCCGTAGACAAACCTCTAACCATAAGCGTTATACTTTGAGTTCCGATATTACCGCCAAGGCCGGCCAATAACGGCATAAATATAGCAACAACCGGTAATATATCAATTGTGTGATTAAAGTGATTACTTACATTTACAGCAATAAACTCTCCGATCAATGTTATAAATAACCACGGCGTTCTTGCTCTTATTGCATTAAATATATTACCTGACAAAATTTCATCTTCATCAACAACTTCGGTTGAAATACCTGATGATTGGTAGATTTCTTCTGTAGTTTCTTCTTCAAACAAATCATGCACATCATCCCAAGTAATCATTCCCTTTAATCTATTATAAAGGTCTACAACAGGAAGGGCATTATACTGGTATTTCATAAATTCATCAATGATATAATCGCTGTAATCATCAACATGCAATTTTACTATATCCGAAATCATTATATCTTCAACTTTTTGAGTAATTGGAGAAGTCAAAAGTTTTCTGAGCGACACAACACCCAACAGATGATTTTGTTTATCAGTAACATATACGTAATAAAGCTCCATATTATCCTGTTCAGCCTTAATTCTTATATGATTTAAAACATCTTGTACACTCATATCAGAATTAACAGTCAAAACAACAGGGTTCATAATACCACCTGCAGTATTTTCGTTATATGTTAATAGTTCTCTGACTTCTTCGGAAAACTTGTGAGGCAACTTATCTAAATATGTTTCACTTTCATCTTCTTCCATATCGCCCAAAACGTCTGCAGCGGCGTCGTGCGGCAATTGAGTAAGAATTTGAGATGCATGATTTTCATCAATATCGCTTAACAACTCAACCTGCATAGGTGCAGGCAAATATTCCATTAAATCAGCAGCTTTTTCTAAATCAAGAAGTTTAAAGCATTGGAGTCTTTCTTCAGGCTTTAATTCTTGAAAAATATCAGCCAAATCAGCAACGTGATAACTGTTCAACTCGTCTTTTAGTTGATTCAGTGTTTCATCATCCATCTTTTCTCTAATTCTGTCGATTATATTTTCGATATTCATAAATATATTATATTACAAACATTATATTTCTCACATAATATGTTTGTAGTAGAATAACAATACAGGAGAGAATTATGATAAAAGATTATTTTATAAACAGTATTGAAAAAGCAATTGATTTAGCAATTAAAAATAGTAAATTGGGACAAATGACAGAATACACTAAAGGAACTCTCGTTGCAGAAAGACCGAAAAACGCAGATTTTGGTGATTTTGCCGTTAATGTATCATCACTTGCCAGATTGGCAAAGATTGCACCACCACAAATTGCAAATAATATTATAGAATTTGTTGAAAAAGAAGATAATGAGTACAGTTGTGTTGGCGGTTTTATTAATTTTAAAGCAGGGAAAAAGCTTTTATCCTCTTTGGTTGAGGAAATTTTCAATAAAAATAATGAGTTTGGAAAACCTGAAAATGTTCAAACAGAAAAAATAATTTTGGAATATATTTCTGCCAATCCGACAGGACCATTTCACATAGGACACGGAAGATGGGCTGCAATGGGTTCTGTTTTGGCAAACTTATTAAAATTTTACGGACACGAGGTGTATCAAGAATTCTATATTAATGATGCCGGCTCTCAAATCCAAAAACTCGGTCGTTCTTTAGCCATAAGAATAAGACAAGAATTAGGTGAAAATGTAGATTTCCCGACAGATGAAGAAGAAAGAAAGAACTATTATCCGGGAGATTATTTAATTCCTGTTGCAAAAGATTTTATTAAAAAGAATAATGAGATTCTTCGCTCCGCTCAGAATGACGTAAGCAAAATAGAACTTTCAACCTTCTGTGATTTTGCAAAAGAATATGAAGAAAAAGTTCAAAGAGAATTATTGGACAAATTGAGAGTAAAATTTGATAATTTTTATTCTGAATTGACTTTGCACAATTCAGGAAAAGTAGCTCATTACATTCAAAAACTTGTTGATTCAGGCAAGATTTATGAAAAAGATGGGGCAACTTGGTTTAAATCATCTGAATATGGTGACGATCAAGACAGAGTAATCAAAAAAGTCGATGGTTCAAACACATACTTAACAGCAGATATTGCTTACCACGCAGATAAGCTTGAACGTGGATTTGACAGAATGATTGATATATGGGGTGCTGATCATCACGGTTATGTAGCAAGAGTAAAGGCTTCTTTAGAGGCTTTGGGGTACAATCCTGATAAGTTGGAAGTATTGCTCGGTCAATTAGTAAATCTTGTAATTAACGGGAACGAAGTCAGAATGGGCAAACGTAAAAATATGGTTACTCTGGAAGATTTAGTTGATGAAGTCGGTGTTGATGCTACAAGATTCTGGATGTCAATGAGAAATATTGATACGACACTTGATTTTGATATTGAACTTGCAAAAACTAACAGTGACGAAAATCCCGTATTTTACGTTCAATATGCTCACGCAAGAGCTTGTTCAATATTGAGAAATGCAGTTAATGAAAAACTTAATACAGAAACAGGCGAAAAATTTCCTGCACCTATGAGCGAAGAAGAATTAAATGCTTTATTCAGCAATTTTAATTCAACTTTAGTCCTTCCGACAATCGATACGGCAAGAAAACTAATATTAAAACTTGAAGAATACAAATCTGTGATAAAGAATTCGGCAGAACAAAGACAAGTTTATACAATTTGCAGATATGTTCAGGAATTGGCAAGCGAATTTCATTCATTCTACAACGCAAACCGTGTAATTTCTGATGATAAAGAAATGATGAGAGCAAGACTTTCACTTGTTTGGGCTGTAAAAACTGTTCTTAGAAACGCATTAGAAGATATATTATCAGTTAGTGCACCTGAAAGAATGTAGTTTGAGAGAGAATATTATTTATCTGTTCAAGATTTTCCTCTAAAACAAGTTTTGAACGCAATTGTTTTGCATGCTCAAAACCGGATAAATAATAAGGATAAAATTTTCGCATAAATTTTATGCCAACATTTTCTCCTCGTAATTTAATTTCTTCATACAAGTGAGTTTTTAACATTTCAATCCTATCTTCCAACGGCGGAATTGGAATTCTTTCTCCTGTTTTTATAAAATGTACAATTCTTCCAATCAATGTCGGATCACCTAAAGCACCCCTGCCAATTGCAACACCGTCCGCACCTGAAAGTTCAAGGCATTTTATAGCATCTTCAATTGACGTAATATCACCGTTTGCAAAAACAGGAATATCAACATTTTCTTTCAAAACTTTTATTTTTGACCAATCTGCTTGTCCGGAATACATTTGAGCACGAGTTCTTGCGTGTATCGTTATAAAATTCGCCCCTGCATCTTGCATAGCTTGCCCAAACTCAACATAATTCATTTCATCTGCAGTATAACCTAATCTAAATTTTACACTAACGGGTTTATCAGTTCCGTCTTTTACTGCCCTAACTAAATCGGCAGCAAGCTCAGGAGTACGCATTAATGCAGCCCCGTCTTGTCCTCCTACGACTTTTTTTACAGGACAGCCCATATTAATGTCAATCATATCCGCATATTGAGTTAAAAATTCTGCAGCTTGTTTCATCATATAAGGTTTGTGACCACTGATTTGATATGAAATTGGTGAGTGATTTTCATCACGCTTTAAAATTTCAACACCACTTCTCCCGTTCAAAGTTTGTGCAAGATATTCTGAGCTAATCATCTCGGTTGTCAAAAGGCAATTTGGAGAATATTTCCTGACTAAACTCCTCAAAACAAAATCAGTTATACCTGCCATTGGGGCAAGCGAAACTTTGCTTTGGATAAGAGTTTTTACAACATCATTATTTGACATACGGTGCCAACTCATCTATTCTGTTTTTTGCATATTTCAAGAAATCATCATCTTCAGAATAAGTTGCAGTAAATGACTTATAATAATTCATAGCTTCTTTATATTTTTCAAGCATATCATAATCAACACCTATAAGGTAATTGATAACAGCAAGATCTGGATTCAAAGATATAGCTTTTTTGTAATCCGTAATTGAATCCCAATATTTCTTCTTAGTATCGTATATCATTCCTCTGTAATACAATGCATATGAATTTTTTGAATCTGCAGAAATAAGTTTATTCAATATTTCAAGACTTTCATCATACTTTTCTTCATCAAACAATGATATAGCTTTTTCCAAATTTTGAGACGATATTTGTGTATTTATATTATCCAAAAGTTCTTTTGCCGGTTTATTTGTTCTATTTAAAGCCAAAGATTTTTCAGCATAAGTTTTTGCATTTTGAATATCTTCTTTTTCTGCATAAAGAGCAGCTATATAATATGCAATGTCTGAATTTGTCGGAGCTAATTCAAAAGCTTTTATATAATACTCAATAGCTTTACCATTATCACCCATATTTTGATACGACGAAGCTACACCAAGCATAGTATCAGATGTCGCAGGTTTTATTGCAAGATATTCCGCAATTGCACTTTCATAATTTTTATCGTTATAGTATTTGGCAGCAGTATCAAGCTTTATATTAGTTGCTTCTGCCGTCAAATTTTTAAGTGCATCTTCTATTTGCGAATTATTTGCAAATTTCGTTTTTGCACTTTCCAATATTTTTATTGCATCATCATATTTTTGATTTTGTCCTTGTGCAATAGCTAAGTTTACATATACTTCAGGATTATCAGTTTTTATCTTTAAAACCTCACTGTACATAGTAATTGCATCATTAATTTTGCTTTGTTTATGTAAATCTAATGCATAATTATACAATATATCAGCAGAATTATTTGGACTGTTTTTCTTTACGTATTCTACAAACTCCTGCATAGACATAGTATCCCTCACTGAAGCAATCATCTCGTTCTGAATGATTTCATTATTAGGATCTTTAGTTAATAATTTTTTATATAAATCTGAAGCTTCTTTTGATTTTCCTAACTTTGTAAGACATTGTGCCTTGTACAAATTTGCTTCAGTATTATCAGGAAACAATATTAATACAGAATCATAGGCTGTAATAGCTGTCCTGTAATCTCCTTTTTGCTGGTATAAAGTTCCAACATTTATTCTTGTTGTTACGTTTGATGGATCTAGGTATTCTGCTTTAGAATAATATTTTAACGCTTCATCATAATTGCCTTGTTTTTGCATTATTGCTCCCAAATTTGACGCTATGTTGGCATCATTTGGAGATTCTTCAAGCTTTCTTTTATATATTCTTTCCAAAGAATATAACAGATCTTTGTTGTCTGTAGTTTTTGATAAAACATAATTATATTCTGTTACAGCATCCTCCTCTTGTCCTTGCTTATCTAGAATTTTTGCATATGACATTCTTAGTTGCACATCATTTGGAGAAACAGCTACCGCCTTCTTATAATATTCAACGGCTTTTCCTTCGTTGCCGAGAAGTTTCATAATGTCACCTATTTGTTGAAAACTATCTTTGATATATGCAGTATCTCCTAACGCTTGATTAAATTCATATCCTGCAGCAGCAAACTCGCCTTCAGCTCTGAGCTGTTTTGCTTTTTCATAACGGTTTTTTGCGGAAGTGTCAAAATCCATTGCACTAAGGCACTTGTTTAAATTTGAAGTAACCTGCACTATTGCCTGAGTAGAATTTTTTGCCTGATTGGCTGTCGGGTAATAAATTAAATAAAAAAGAGCAGCTCTATAATCATCTGCGGCTTTTGAATAATCGTTCTCTTTTGTTGCATAGTACAAACCTCTTGAACAATATGCATTAATCAAATTTATGCGAGCAGAATTATCCAAATAATTAATACGTAATGCACTCTTAAATTCTGTTATTGCACCCGAATATTGAAAATTAGTAAGGTATTTTTGTCCTAATTCATAATGTTCTTGAAAACCTGCAAATACCGGTAATGACAATGATATAATACACATTAATGCTGCAAATTTTTTCATATAAAGTTCCCTCTTTGCTACATTTTAATGTTTTTATTGTTACACGAACATAGACATTTTACTATAAATTGTAACAAAAAAGAACCGCCTTATAAAGCGGTCCTTTAAATTGAAGTTTGATAAGAGTTTTAGATTTCTGTGACGGATACAAATGACATTACATCATCAAATAACATTTGTAGCGGTAATGTCATATCAACATTCATAAACTCTCCTTTGTCTAATTCAAAAAATACTTTTTGAACATCGGCTAATTTTTCTTCAATCATAAATAACTCCTTATACTTATGTATTTATATTCGGTAAAATTTAATAAAAACTTTAATAAAAGAATTTATATAGTTTCGGGAAAATGATTGGTATTAAAGGATTTAAAGCCTAAAAAATTCTTTTTACATTTTGTTACATATCGAAATTTGTAAATATATGTGAAAATTTAAAGTTTTTGTGCTAATATAAATGCTGTAAATATAAATATAGGAGATACAAAAATAGCAGCTAACGACAACAAAAACGCAAATAAAGCGATAATGAATGACCGTATTAGAGCAAAAGAAGTTAGATTAATTGATCAAGACGGTAACAATCATGGAATTGTTTCTACAAACAGAGCATTACAAATGGCATATGATGCCGACTTAGATTTAGTATTAATTAATCCTAATCAAGAACCGCCCGTTGCGAAAATCCTTGATTACGGTAAATATAAATATGAGCTTGAAAAAAGAGCAAAAGAAGCTAAGAAAAAACAACATACCGTTGATATTAAAGAAATAAAAATCAGATACAAGATTGATACCCATGATTATCAAGTAAGAATTAAAAGTATTGAAAAATTCATATCACAAGGTAATAAAGTAAAAATTGTTGTCATGCTAAGGGGTAGAGAAATGCAACATTCAAACCTTGCATTTGAATTAGCTAATAAATTTGTACAAGACATGGAAAACATGCCTGTAGTTATAGAGAAAAAGCCTCAACTTGAAGGTCGTAATGTTACTCTGTACGTAGCTCCGCAAAATTCTTAGTAAACACTTGATTAAAAATTTTTAGCAGATATAATAAACATATGCACTATGTGCCGCGTTAGCTCCCACAGTGGAAGCGACAGTCAAAACGGAGTTCAAATTACAGTAGAGCTTGCTTTACCAACTCCAATAAAAATTTAATATAAAGTTTGCCGCGT
>CAMPBE010000011.1 GCA_946636615.1 uncultured bacterium
ATTGTGTTTCCTGATATATGGAGGAGATTATGGAAAAAGCAGGATACAATATTACTGAAAAAGAATTTAAGCAGGTAAGCAAGTGGGCTGAAAATGTTTATAACATAGCCGTTATCGTTGATTATTTCGTCAGTAATCAACCTGAAATAGAAGAATGTTATAACCTCGCACCCGTAATAAAAAATTTAAGAGATAATGCAGATTTATTAAATGCATTTTTTATTGATAATGAAAAATGATTTTTTTATTTTCACATCGCCGTAAAATATCAAACTAACCGTAAACTATCAAACTGCCGAAAAGTATTGAAAATAAAGTGAAAGTACGAGCAGTTAAAATGCAGATAAAGTGCAAGAAAGATTAGTTTGATATTTTTTAAATCAACCTGCTTCCGACCGTCAAAAGCCCTACAACGAGCGGACTTTGCAAAAAATTATCAAACTAACCATCTCTGTCAAACTGATTGTCTTACTACACCCCTATAAATAGCGGACTTTATAAAATAAAACCATCAAATTTTATGAACCGCACCAACTCGATAAATACAATAATTCAACAACAACTAATGGACACAGAATGGACATGGTACTCAATAAGAAAAGCCCGAACTTTAATATTTACGGGCTTTTTAAGATTAGGAGGAGGTGGGATTCGAACCCACGGTACGCGTGAACGTACGACAGTTTTCAAGACTGCTCCAATCAACCGCTCTGGCACTCCTCCAGTCAATTGGACGTACATTTATAATACTTGATAAATACTCTTTGTCAAGTGTGATTTAGCTATTTATTTTTTCTGAGATTAGAGATAAAGTGCTCTAAACGGTTTATTGCCATTTTTAAATTATCCATTGAATATGCATACGATATTCTTAAATACCCTTCTCCGCTTTCTCCGAATGCAGTTCCCGGCACTACTGCAACTCGTTCTTCCTCAAGAAATTTTAATGCAAATTCTTCCGATGTCAGATTGAATTCTTTGATACATGGAAAAACGTAAAATGCACCGTTTGGTTCAAAACAGTCAAGTCCCATTTCTTCAAATCTTTTAAGCAAAAATCTTCTTCTTTGGTTGTAAGATTTTCGCATCATATCAATATCTTCATAACCGTTTTTTAATGCTTCTATTGCCGCATATTGGCTTGTTGTCGGGGCGCACATTATTGCAAATTGATGAATTTTTGTCATTTGTTTTATTATAGGCTCAGGTGCGCAGACATATCCGAGTCGCCAGCCTGTCATTGCATATGCTTTAGAAAAACCGTTGATTAATATTGTTCTTTCCTGCATTCCATCCAAAGATGCTATAGAAACGTGATTTCCATTATAAGTCAATTCGCCGTATATCTCATCAGACATTACAAGAATATTATGTTTTTTTATAACATTGGCAATTTCCTCAAGGTCTTTTTTACCCATAATTGCACCTGTAGGATTGTTGGGATAAGGTAATATCAATACCTTTGTTTTGTCTGTAATTGCATTTTCCAATTCTTGTACTGTCAGACGAAAGTCATTCTCTGCTTTCAAATTTATAATAACAGGTTTTGCTCCTGCCAAAACAGCGCAGGGTTCATATGAAACATATGAAGGCTGAGGAATAATAACCTCATCACCTTGATTAATAATAGCTCTTAGTCCTATATCTATAGCTTCCGAACCACCAACTGTTACAAGAATTTCTTTCATCGGGTTGTAAGAAATATTTTGAGTTCTTTTTAAATAATTAGATATTTCTTCTCTAAGTGATTTTAAACCGGCATTTGAGGTATAAAATGTTTTTCCCTTTTCTAAGGCATAAATACCTTCTTCTCTGATATGCCAAGGTGTTTCAAAGTCAGGTTCACCAACACCTAAGGAAATAGCATCTTTCATTTCACTGACTATATCAAAAAATTTTCTTATTCCGGATGGCTTTATATTTTCAACAGTTTTGGATAATTCATAGTTCATGGTGTAATAATTTCTCTAACTTCTTCTTCATTTCCTTTATTCACGATAGTTCCGTGATCTTTGTATTTTTTCAGTATAAAATGTGTTGATGTACTCAAAACCCTGTCTAATGTAGATAATTTGTCGGATACAAAATTCGAAATTTCTTTCAATGATTTTTCTTCCAAAGTTATAAGTAAATCAAAACCTCCTGATATTAAGTATACTGATTTGACTTCAGGGTAGTTATATAATCTTTCTGCAATTTTATCAAATCCTTGCCCTCTTTGCGGGGTTACTTTTACTTCAATTAGAGCATTAACTTTTTCTAAAGATGTTTTTTCCCAATTGATAAGTGTGTGATAACCGCAAATTATTCCTTCTTTTTCAAGTGCTGAGATTTCATTTGCAACATCAATTTCTTTTTGACCAAGCATTGCAGATAAGTCTTTTAAACCTATTCTGCTGTTTTTTTCTATGATTGATAATAATTCTTCGCGCATAATTCTCTCCTTATCTAAGGATATAATATTTTATTTTTTATGGCAATTTGTTAATTCAAAATTTTATATTATGTTTGAATATGATAGGAAGTAATCTGTAATTACGTTAATAAGCATAGGCAAAATCCATACCATAATTGCAGCTCCGAGTACCGGTTTAAACAAAAAACTTAATTGAAATACGTTTACTTGCGGTGCTGTTTTGGAAATTACACCTAAAATAATATCTTGTCCAAGTGTTGCAAGGAGAATGGGAGATGCTATTTGTAAACCCATAAATAGTACATTAGAGGACATTTTTATAAGATAATCCATATTAACAAGTTGAGCAAGCGGAATAGTTGTTGCATCAAGAGGAAAAATTTCAATACTGTGGACTAGTGCAGATATTAGCCAATATACACCGCCAAGTTGAATAAATATAATTAATCCAAGAAATTGAAAACATTTTCCTACAATTGATACCTGTGAAGATGTTGTTGGATCCAACACCATAGCGGAAGACAAACCCATTTGCATATTTACCATATCACCGCCGGCATCTATTGCTAGTAGTATTAATTGTGCGACATAACCAAGCATTGCGCCAACAACCATATTCAAAAGTATTGATAAAACAAATGATTCCTTAATTATTGTTACATCAGGTTTTACAACCGTTGTTAAAATTATGGTCATAAGTAATGCGAGTGCTATTTTTATCATACCTGGCATTTCTTTTCTGTTAAATACAGGCGCCATTCTGAAAAAACCAAGTAATCTGGCAAATATAAAAATCCCTGCGGCCAAATAAGCATTCAATGTAGGAAAAAGCTTCATCAATTCTGCTATAAATTGATCCATTATTTTTCCTCCCTGAGTGTTGGTTTAAAAGGTTCATCTAAAAAATCTAATGCATAAATGCTAATCTCGTCATTTTCTGAAAATATTGTCTCTTTCTCATCTACTTCAATTTTTATATTTATAGTATTATCTAAAGTTTCAATGACAATTTCCGTACTGCCTTCGCTTTTAGACTTTACAATCATTGTATTTTTATTGTTATCGATTGTTAAAAACGGCAGAACTGAAACTATATTTTCATCTTTTGAATAAACATTTTTTACAGGTTTTTCGGACATAATAATATAATCTTCGAAGCCATATGCCTGAAGAGAACTAAATAATATTAATAGTATAGGAATTATTTTTTTCATTATCTGCCCAATATTTTATTTGTTTCAACAAAATCAGGTTTTGGCATAGGAGTTCTTGAACTCGGTATATATTTTGTTTTTTCTTGCTGATCAATAAACGGTACTTTACCGGGGTTCTTCATAATATCATTTATTTCTGATTGATTTTTAAATCTGTCCTGCATTTCTCTTTCAAAAGGTGAAGTATATTTATAATAATTTGCTGGTAAAACAAAAGAGTCATTTTTTGAAACATTATTAAAAGCAATCGCCATACCGTCTATTACAAATCCTTTTAGCAAATTTATAAATCCTATTCCACCTATGACAATAACCAAAAATACTCCTAAAATTTTAGGCGCAGCTGCAATTGTCTGTTCTTGCACTTGAGTTACAGCTTGTAAGATACCGACAACAAGACCTATACCAGCAGCCACAAGTACACACGGCATAGATATTGCAAGCATTAATAAAAATCCTTTAGCTAAATATTCTGTTAAAATTTCCATTCTGGGCCCTCTCTTTTTTCATCAATTGTAGCTTGACACAAGTCCTTGAACAATCAGTGCCCAACCGTCAACTGCTATAAAGATTAAGAGTTTAAACGGTAATGAAATGATTGTTGGTGATAACATAAACATACCTAAAGCAAGTAATATATTTGCAACAACAAGGTCTAAAACAATAAATGGTACAAATATTATAAATCCGATTTCAAAAGATGTTTTTAATTCACTCACAATAAATGCCGGAGCTACTTGCCAAACGGTTAACTCCTCGGGATTTTCAGGTGCTGAACCTTTTGATAATTCTACAAAAAATGCCAAATCATTTTCCCTTGTTTGCTTTAACATAAATTCTTTAAGCGGTTTTGAACCTTCATTTATTGCTTCAATAATATTTTGATTTTTTTGATATGGTATAGAGCCAAGGTCATACATTTTCTGAAAAGTTCCACCCATTGTGTAGAATGTTAAAATCATTGATAATCCAATTATTACTATTGATGGCGGTACTTGTTGAGTACCCATTGCGGTTTTTAACATTGAGAAGACTATTACAAATCTCAAGAAACTTGTCATACAGCAAAATACTAACGGTAATAATGAAAAAACCGTCATGATTATTAACATTTGTATTACAGGATTCATATCTTTTAAAACTGCATCCATTTTATCCCTTCCAAGTCTGTTTTTTATTAACTATATGTTATTTACTATATTTTTAAAAACTTTTTTTGAAGTTTTTATATTGTTATTTCTTGCAGAAAAATCTACTATTAAAGGTAGTTCTTCTACAGAAGAATTATTTTCTTTTATTGAATGTTGTTCGTTTCCGTTAAGTTTAGAAATAAGATTGGTTCTTTCCGCATCTGAGGCAACCAAAAATCTCTCATTTCCGGCTCTCACAACATATAAATTTTTTCTTGGAGCAAGATTTATACAATCTTCCACATTTAAGAATTTTGATTTTGAAGTTCCGCTATAGGTGAACTTTTTATATGTAACAATAGCAAGAAATATTATTCCTATCATTGCTGCTGTATATACGACAAATCCAATTAAATATCCGCCCATCTTTATATGTCCTCATCTTCCAATTCAAAATCACTATAATCAAATTCTTCTTCTTCGTTTGAAGTTTCCCCTTCCTCTGTCGGTTGGTTTTCTTCATAATGTTCTTCAAATTGTTCGTTGTTTTCTTCGAATTCCTGAGAATTTTCTTCGGTTTGATTATCTTCTGAAGATATTGCAGTATTGCCTCCTGCTATAACTTCATTAATTTTTACTCCATATCTGTCATTGACAATAACGAGTTCTCCTTTGGCTATAGGTTTGTCTTCAACACTTAGAGTTACTTTGTTGTCATATATAGAGGTTAAATCGACAACCAAACCTTCTTCTATTCTTTTAAGTTCTCCGAGAGTTATTCTTACTGTATCAAATTGAGCATTCATCTCAACTTCAATGCTATCCCAAAGGTTTGTATTTTCTGTCATTTCTTCATCTCCTTCGTTATTGTCAAAAGGTATAACTAATCCAAGGTTTGGATTTAGGTTTACATCTTTTTCAAAATCATTAAATTTTAATATCATATGATGTGTGTCACTGTTGTCAAAAACGACAATGTCATCAATATCGATATTTTTGATATCAATAAGCTTAAATTTTGTTGTACCGACTTTTAATCCAACATCAACAAGGCTTGACGCAAAGTCCATATCTTTGAAAACTTCCTTTGAAGTATCTACAATGTCCGGTTTTAAAAGGATTTCCGGTAGAGTTACTATAAACTTTCCGATTGAGCCTTTATCAATATCTTTCAGTATAAAGGTTAAATGTATAACATCAAAATTCGTTCTCTTAAGTGTTGGTGGAGCAGGTTCGAGAAACTGTGTTAATGAATTATACATATAATCATTAAAAGCCGTAATAACTTTTGCTTCCAAATCTGTTAATTTGTTTAAATTAAATTTTCCGTTAGCTTTTCCTAAAGCTTTATCGAGTATTATGCTAATTGTTTTTTCGGAAAATCTAAAAAACATGTCATGTTGTTTATCTATACGTACTTTAGTTACAAAGTATGCATCTTTATCCATTAATGTATTGATATTCTTGCTTATTCCAAGAAGAATAAATTGAAATCCGGGCAGAAAAAAATCGTCGCTTATTTGTTGAATAATTGGCGGATATGTACGTGAAAACCAATTGTACATTGTGTACAATTCGGTATAATCTTTAGTATTCATTACATTTTGCTTTGACATATCCTTATCCTGCCCCATAAATACCATAGACTATTGTCTTAATCTTCACATCAATCATTTAATGGATATTTATAAAAAAGCAATCTGTTCTTATTCATTTATTTATTTTTACTTTACATATTTTAACTTATTTACACTTATCACTTATGGTTGTATTATTATAGTAGCAGGTAAAATTTCTATATAGGTATGAAAAATTGACAGACAAATATTATATAAAAGGCGGTACCCCTTTAAAAGGTGAAGTTTCAATAGGCGGAGCAAAAAATTCGGTTTTAAAATTAATGGCTGCCGCTCTCTTGGCAAAAGGAGAAACCAAGATATACAATGTTCCCGATTTAACTGATGTTGAGATAATGCTTAGCGTTATTGCTCAATTAGGTGCTAAAACGTCGTATGATAAGGGAGAAAAATCGGTTACTATAGATGCCACAGATTTGACTAGCGTAACAGCCAAATATGAATTAGTAAGCAAAATGAGGGCATCATTTATAGTTCTTGGCGCATTGGTTTCAAGATGTCGTGAAGCTGTTGTGGCACTTCCCGGCGGTTGTGCAATCGGTGAACGTCGTGTAGATTTCCATATTAGAGGGTTGGAAGCGCTTGGTGCGAAAATAAAAATCGAAAACGGATATGTACATACAAAAGCTCCAAAATTGACAGGTACTGATATTTATCTTGATATACCGTCAGTTGGTGCAACCGAAAACCTTATGCTTGCATCAATTTTAGCAGAAGGTTCTACAAAAATTCAAAATGCAGCTCAAGAACCGGAAATTGTTGATTTGGCAAATTTCTTAAATACTATGGGTGCTGATGTTAACGGTGCGGGTACTTCTGAAATTGTTATTAATGGGGTGAAACAAGAAAATTTACATCCTATAGAATACACTACAATACCGGATAGAATTGAAGCCGGAACTTTTATGTCAGCAATTATTGCAACAAAAGGTAAGGCTATTATAAAAGGAGTTTTTCCTGCTCATTTGACATTTTATACAGATAAGTTATTAAAAATGGGTGCAAATATAAAACTTATTGAGCCAAATTCTTTAGAAGTTTCATGTAAAAACAGATTGAATTCTATTAACTTTGTGACCCAGCCGTATCCTGGCTTTCCTACAGATTTGCAATCAATGGCAATGACACTTTTGACTTGCGCAAACGGTGTCGGAATAATTACAGAAAGTTTGTATGAGAACAGATTTATGCAAGTTCCTGAACTTCGCAGAATGGGGGCGGATATTCATCAAGACAGAAACCATGCAATAGTAAAGGGAGTTAAAAAATTAACAGGAACAACATTGGCAGCAAGCGATTTGCGTGCAGGTGCTTCTTTGGTTGTTGCTGCTTTAATGGCAGAAGGAAATTCCGTAATTGAAAATCTACATCATATAGATAGAGGATACGAAAATTTTGAAAGTAAGTTAAGATTACTAGGAGGTAAAATAGAGAGAAAGTCAGAAGATGTAATTTCTCTTGTTGAACCAAAAATTAACCTAACGGAGGGCTTGCTCTAATGTCACCTGCATATAAACGCTGGTATGATTATGATCCATTGCTTTTGGAAGTTATTGAGCTTTTGAAAAATTATCAAACAGAATTGAGAGCTCAAGCAGAAATATTTTTGCAAAAGATTGAGGAAAAAGTTTCTAAAGAAACTATAGATAAATTTTATGCTATGGTAAAACCCGTAAATGCAAATAACCGTTGGTATGATAAAGATCCTATTATTTCTAAAACAGTTGAAATTTTGAGAATAGTACCCCCAGAAGCTCAAAAAATTTGTGCACAAAACTTTATAAGAACTCTTAAAGAAATGGGAATTGAGTATAAGAGTCCTAATAATACTGAAGGTAAATAAAAACGAAGTTTAAGACTTCGTTTTTTCATATGAATACGTAATTGTAAAGTAATGTAAAGTTAACTTTATTTGTTTAAAACCTACGGTATACAGTGCTTTTCGCCATATAAGTATATATTTAGTATATAAAATTTAGCACTTTTTTAAATCTTTTTGTTTTTATAAAAGTATAGCATTGAATATTTAAATAGAGAAAAGGAGAATACATGGCACGAGTACTTATTTCTATGCCTGAAGAATTTTTAGAAAAAATTGATCAGGTTGCAGATGGTGAAAACCGTTCACGCAGCGAGTTGATTAGGGAAGCTCTAAGGACTTACATTTACAAGCAACGGGTTCGAGAATCAACAGCTTCAGCAAGGAATGCTGAATTATTAGAATCATTATTAGAGTAATAAAAAGACCGCAATATGCGGTCTTTTTATATGCATAAATTCTTAAAAAAGTGTATAAAAAGCGATATTAAGATATGTAAAAATACTACAGATGTAATACTTTTCATCGATGTTTTTATTGTTAAAAGTGGTATAATGTACATGAGAGGCCAATAAGAATAACTAAAATCTCTCAAAAGAGAACATTTGAAAATAGAATTTCTTCACAAATTGCCAATAATCCACTGATATTATAATATATATAATAGAAAGGCGGAAGAAAATGAGCAGCCTGCAATTTCAAAACGATTTAGACAGATTGACCGAGGTTTTACCGGAAAAGGTCAAGAGATACATCTCTTATGAGAAAATGGAAGATGTTATAGAGATTGTTTTGGATATTGGGAGAACTCCTGAAATTCGACATTCGGGAGGGAAAATAGATTATTTGGGCGACGAGTTTGTTGAAGAAGAAGATATAAATTATATTACCGCCCGCATTCAAGAATTTACTTCGGATAACCGATCAGGAATCCCCGGAACACTCCATAGAATTAGTGCAATAAGAAACCGTCAAGGAAAAATTATAGGTCTCACTTGCAGAATTGGTAGAGTTGTTACGGGGACAATTGCTTGTATAAAGGATATTTGTATGATGAACAAGAGTATCCTTTTCTTAGGTCGTCCTGGGGTTGGTAAAACTACAAAATTAAGAGAAATTTCAAGATTAGTAGCTGATGAATTAGGAAAACGTGTTGTAATTGTAGATACATCAAACGAAATTGCAGGTGACGGTGATACTCCTCATCCGGCTATAGGTCATGCTAGACGTATGCAGGTTACCCAACCTGAGTATCAAAAAGATATTATGATTGAAGCGGTTGAAAATCATACGCCTGAGGTAATTGTTGTTGATGAAATTGGTACGGAAGCTGAAGCACAGGCTGCTCGTACAATTGCGGAACGTGGGGTTATGTTGATTGCAACCGCTCACGGTAACAGTCTTGAAAATTTGATCAAAAATCCCACATTATCAGATTTGGTTGGGGGAATTCAGTCTGTAACATTAGGTGATGATGAGGCAAAACGCAGAGCTTCTCAAAAAACAGTTTTAGAGCGAGAAAAACAACCGACTTTTGATGTTGTAATAGAGATTTTGGACAGAAATACGCTTGCGGTTTATAAAGATACTGCTGAGGCTGTTGATTATATTCTGAGAGGTTGGCCAATTAGACCTGAGATTAGAAAAGTTGACAAAACATATGATGCACCACAAGATACTGAGTTAAAAGAAGAACCTAAAATAGCTGATATTCCTCAAGAAATTAATAAATTGGAAAAAAAAATCGAGCCTACGGATAGCTTAAAATTTAGTTTTTCTCGTCAAAAGTATGTTGAAGAAGTGAAGAACTTCAAAAAGATTTATTTATATGCTGTTTCACGTACTATTGTTGAAAAAGTTATAGAGCGATTAGATTTGAATGCTGAAATTACACGTAGTATTGAAGATGCTGATATTGTAATTGCGCATAAAAACTTTGCAAAGGGCGGAGCAAAAGTTTTGAGTACCGCTAACGATTACAGATTACAAATATTCTACGTTAAAACAAATTCAATGGCTCAAATACAAAAAGTTTTGAAAGAAGCACTTGATATTGTTGAAACATCCCAAACACTTTTTGGATATTATGATGATGCAGAGCGTGCTCTTGATGAAGCTAAAGCTGCGATTAACAAAATTTTGGCAGGTGCGGAACATGTTGAGCTTTCACCACAAAACCAGCACATAAGAAAATTACAACATGAGCTTGTTGAGCAGCATAATATGATGAGTAAATCTGTCGGTGAGGGTGAAAATCGTCACTTGCGAATTGTCGGCGGAACTGATTTTGATAAAAAGATTGGTTAATGCATAAATTATTAAACAATAAAAAAGACAGACCATTTGTGATCTGTCTTTTTATTTATTAACAACTTAATTTATACAAGTGCTAATTTTTTAGATTCGATAGCTGCTTGAGCTGCTGCCAATCTTGCTTGAGGCACTCTGTATGGTGAGCAAGATACGTAGTTCAATCCGATTTTGTGAGCATATTTTACTGAATCAGGATCGCCACCGTGTTCACCGCAAATACCGCCAACAAGTGATGAATTAACTTCTCTGCCTTCATTAATTGACATTTCGATTAATCTTCCTACACCGTTGAAATCAAGAGTTACAAACGGGTTCCAAGGCAAGATTTTTTGTTCTACATAGTTTTTCAAGAATTTGCCTTCAGCATCATCTCTTGAATAACCGAATGTCATTTGAGTCAAGTCATTTGTACCATATGAGAAGAATTCAGCTTCTTTTGCAACTTCTTTTGCTGTTAATGCAGCACGAGGAATTTCAATCATTGTACCGAATTTGTAATCAATTCTGATACCTTTTTCATTCATTACTTGTTCTGCAACAGCAACTAATGTTGCTTTAGCTGTTTTAAGTTCGTTGATGTGGCCGATTAGAGGAATCATAATCCATGGTTGGATTTTAGCTCCTTCCTTAGCCAAATCGCAACATGCTTCGAAGATTGCTCTAACTTGCATTTCATTGATTTCAGGATAAGTTAAACCTAGACGGCAACCACGTAATCCCATCATCGGGTTAGATTCTGACAAGTTTTCAACAATTTCAAGCATTTTTTCATCTTCTGCATAATCTTGACCTAATGCTTTTTTAGTTGCAACTTTTTCAACTAATTCTATCTTAGAAGGCAAGAATTCATGAAGCGGCGGATCTAACAAACGAACTGTTAGAGGTTTGTCACCCAATGCTTTGAACATTGCATAGAAATCTGAATATTGCATTGGCAACAAGTGAGAAAGAGCTTCTTTTCTTGCTTCTGTAGTTCCAGCAATAATCATTTTTTGTACCCAAGGTAGTCTGTCAGGATCCATAAACATATGTTCAGTTCTGCAAAGACCAACACCTTCAGCACCGAATTTTATAGCATTTTCGATATCTTTTGGAGTATCAGCGTTAGCTTCTACTTTCAAAGTTTTAGTTTCGTTAACCCAGCCGAAGAAAGTTTCGAAGTCAGCATCAATACCTGCTTCAACAAGCTCGATAGCACCTTCCATAACTTCACCTGTACCACCGTCAAGAGAAATAACGTCATCTTTGTGGAATACAGTACCATCAGCACAAGTAATTGTTTCGTTAGCCAAGTCGATTTTCAAATCTTCACAACCTGAAACGCATGGTTTACCCATACCTTTTGCAACAACTGCTGCGTGAGAAGTTGCGCCGCCTCTCAATGTCAATACACCTTGAGAAACTGCCATACCGTGAATATCATCCGGGCAAGTTTCAATTCTTACCAAGATAACTTTTTCACCTGCTTCGCCGCGACGAGCTGCTTCTTCGGTATCAAATACGATTTTACCGACTGCAGCACCCGGAGATGCGTTTACACCTTTTGAAACTTTGTGTGAATGTTTAACTTTATCAGGGTTGAAGCAAGGTAGCAATACCTGATATACAGAGTATGGATCAACTTGCATAATTGCTTCGTCTTTAGTAATAATACCTTCGTTATACATATCAACGGCAATTTTGATAGCAGCTTTTGCAGTTCTTTTACCGTTTCTTGTTTGAAGAATCCATAATTTACCACGTTCAACTGTGAATTCCATATCCTGAACATCGTGGTAACCTTTTTCAAGTTGTTTTGCGATGTTTACATATTGTTCGTAAATGTCAGGCATGTCTGTTTCAAGTTCAGATATTTGTTTTGGAGTTCTGATACCTGCAACAACGTCTTCACCTTGAGCATTTACAAGATATTCACCGTAGAATTTGTTTTCACCTGTAGCAGGGTTACGAGTAAACGAAACACCTGTTGCACAATCGTTACCCATGTTACCGAATACCATTGTTTGAACGTTTACTGCTGTACCAAAGTTGTGGTCAATTTTGTTCATGTTTCTGTAAGCAACGGCACGAGGAATGTTCCAAGATCTAAATACTGCCTCAATAGCTTCTTGAAGTTGTACATATGGATCTTGAGGAAATTCTTTACCTGTAACTTCTTTGATAGTTGCTTTATAGATAGGAATAAGTGATTTCCAACCTTCTGCTGAAACGTCAGTATCAGAAGTTACACCTTCTCTGGCTTTAACTTTTTCAACTTCTGATTCAAAATATTTTTGTCTGTCCATTTCCCAAGCAACAGAACCAAACATAGTTAAAAATCTTCTATATGAATCGTAGCAGAAACGGGGGTTATTAGTTAATTTAACCATAGCTTCAACTGTTTCATCGTTCAAGCCCAAGTTCAAAATAGTTTCCATCATACCAGGCATAGAAACTCTTGCACCTGATCTTACTGAAACCAATAATGGATTTGTTGTATCGCCGAATTTTTTGCCTGCTTGTTCTTCAACATCTTTCAAGGCGTATTTAACTTCATCCATCAAACCTGCAGGCATTGTGTTGCCATGATTGATGTAATCCATACATGTTGCAGTTGTTATGGTTAATCCCGGAGGTACGGGTAACCCAAGGTTAGTCATTTCAGCAAGGTTAGCACCTTTTCCGCCCAATTCTGCGCGCATATGTGCGTTACCTTCTCTGAATAACCATACACGTTTTTCTGTCATAGTCATTTCTCCTTTTTTTACAAAATAATTATCATCATTTTTGTAACAAGATTGTACCATGAACATGTTGTTTTTATTACAAATTTTCAAAAATATTATTTATGCACATTTATTTTTTAAAAATATTTTTGTCTTTTAAATCTTTGCGATTAACGACAAGACCGCATTTTGTGCAAGCCAAAGTTTCTTCACTGCTGTCTATGGGTAAGAAAATATGTTCACAAGTTTCTGAATTTTCAATATCTTCTTGCCCAAAAGGGTCGTATTTCTTTAGGGGTTCATATTTTTTGTTTGGGTTTATCCATTTTACGATAAGTTCTATAAGATACATAATTACAAATTAAATGTTTCAGGTAGAAGTTCTTCCAACGTATAAATTTTTATTTTGTCATTGATTTTAACGATTACATCAAGTCCGTTTTTGCTTTTAAATTCGTTTAAAACTTGTCTGCAAGCTCCGCAAGGAGTACAATTATCCATGTTTGGAGAATAAATTGCAACAGCTCTGATTTTTAATTCACCGTTAACAATAGCATTTCCAACAGCATTACGTTCTGCACAAATCGTCATACCGTAACTTGAGTTTTCAAAATTGCAGCCGACATATGTATTGCCGCTTTCAGCCAAAACACAAGCCCCTACTTTAAATTTTGAATAGGGCGCATATGCTTTGCTTGAAGCTTCTTTTGCCTTTTTTATCATTTCTTCGTATGTCATATTTTAAATTTATACTTTTTTTTAAGGTTTGAAATCGGTTAATTATATGAGATTGTGTTATAATATATTTATGAAAATTTTAGTAAAATTGTTTTTAATATTTATGTTTCTTATTTTACCCGTTGGTGCTACAGGCTTTGATGTTTTGGTTTTGCCTGTTGAAATTTTTCAAACTAAAGAAAATTATTATGGGTTTGAAGAAGTATCAGAGGTAGTGGCAAATGATATTATAAGTAATTTTAACAAATCAAAAGGAAAGGTTAAATCTCCTGATTTATACGAAGTTCGTGCAAAATTGAGCGATGATCCCAAAGCCAGACAAATAATTCAAGGCGCACTAGATAATTATAGAAACAATAATAAAATAAATTATGATGTTTTTAAAATTGTAGGAAATGCTTTTAATTGTAGTTCAGTTCTTATAGTTTCATCTTCTGCAGTAACAAATAAAAACTCTTTAAAACGAAGTATATGGGAAGTTTTGGAGATTTCAACAGAATTTAATGCAACATATCCATATAGAATGGAAACATCAGTTGTATTGTTGGATATTACAAACAATTCGGTTATGTGGAGTAATAATTATTCATACAAATTAGGCGCAAATGATAATATTTTCGCTGCAAAAAATTATGCTCAAGCAAATGGTGAATATGAAAAGATAAAGTTGTATTCTTCCACAGTTGTTGCACCATCAGCTTCGCAAAACATTATTTTGAGATTTTATCCAAAATCAATAAAACCTGTTGAAACAAAAATACAGGATACAGGTGGAGCATTGAGGTATGATAGCAGATATATACCTGAGCCCCCAAAAGAAAAAACTGATGATGTCCCGTATACCGGTGATTTGTTGTACGATTTTTAATATTTTTGATTCATATTATCAAAATTATTTTGATTTTGCGTATTTTGCTGTTGATTATTCATTCTGTCTATACTGTTTTGCAGGTTGTTGTGAACATCATCTCTCATTTGTTGATGAATGTTGTTTTGATTAGGGTCATATTGAACATTTGAAGTTGCACCCCTTTCTTCATTTATGAGTGGTCTTATTTCAATTTGTGCAGGTGTTCTTGCATATGAAACGTTTTTTAATTCAGCAATTAATTTTTTCGCATCTAAAAACGCAAAAAAACTTATGATAACTATTGTTAAAAAAATTAATAATTTTTTCACGACTTTCTCCTTGATAATAATTTTATAAGGCTTTATTTATTTATAAATTACACAAAGGTTTATATTTAATAACTTGCATTCATATGATTGAAATGATAAAATGTATTTGAAAAAAGAGGGGAAATTTTATGGCAAGATTAATAAGACCAACTTGGGCTGTTAGATGTGTTCAGTCAGGATGTAAGACATTGTTTGAAGTCGCAAAATTGGAAGAAGGAAAACAACAGGAAGTTGTATGTCCTAACTGCGGTGAACACTACGTTTATCCGATTTATGACGATAGTGAAGAACAAAATTAATCATGTTTAATGGTACAGACAAGCGCTACAATCAATTCAGCGCTTATTTGAAAAATAAATTCGGTGTTAAGGTTTATAAAATAACTCTTGATGCCGGTTTTTCGTGTCCAAATCGTGACGGAACAATTTCTTCGGGCGGTTGTATTTTTTGTGATGATGGCGGAAGCTATGCGCAAACATATTCAAATCTTTTGCCGCTTGATGAACAATTACAAGAGGGTATGAAACTCCAAAGAGAAAGATTTAAGGCAAAAAAATTTATGTCCTATTTTCAGGCTTTTTCAAATACATACAAACCTGTAAGTGAGCTTGAAAAAATTTATAATTCTGCATTAAACCATCCTGATATAGTTGGAATTTCAATAGGTACAAGACCTGATTGTGTTGATGATGAAAAAATAAAATTAATTTCGTCATATACAAAAGATTATGAGACTTGGCTTGAATATGGGCTTCAGTCAATTCATGATAAGACATTAAAACGTATTAACAGAGGGCATGATTATGAGTGCTTTTTAAGAGCATATGAAAAGGCTAAAAGTGCAGGTATAAAAGTTTGTGCTCATGTAATTTTAGGTATGTGGGAAACTCATGAAGAAATGATGCAGACAGCAAAAGAACTTGCAAGAATAGGGATTGACGGAGTAAAACTCCATCAATTTAGTGCTCTTAAAGGTACAGAGTTGGCTAAAATGTACGAAAGAGGGGAAATAGAATTTGAATCAGAAGACGAGTATGTGAGTCTTTTATGCGATTTCCTTGAATACTTACCAAAAGAAACTACAATTCATCGTCTTGCAGGAAACGGTCTTGTTTCTGAAAATATTGCGCCCCTTTGGCTAGGCAAAAAATGGGAATGTCTGAATAAACTTGATAAGGAATTTATTAAGAGAAATTCATATCAGGGATGTAAATTTGTTTACACCGAATAATGTGTGTGAGATAATATTTAAGTTAATGTAACAAATGTTTACAAAAAATTGAAACTCTAGCAAAAATTTTTCTTTACACTTGTTAGGTTAGTAGATAAAACGGAGAAAACTATGTTAACTGTTCAACCTACAATAACTTCTCAAAAGACGACATTTGGTCACAGAAGAAATCAAAGACGCTTATCACCGGAAGAAATTCAAGCTATAAAAGAACAGCGTGAATATGAAAAAAATTATGATGAATTATTTGACCAAAAAGAAGAGTTTTTAGATTTGGCAAATAGTGAAGAATTTAAATTACCAAAACCGGCTAAAAAAATATTAGAAGGCGGTGCAGTAATTACTACCGGACTTTTAGGCGGTATGGCTACAGGTTGGGGAGCTAAAAAATCTATTCAAGGATTTGCAAAGTTGAATAAAAGTGCTGCTATGACTAGTGTTAAAAAACATGCTAATGCAACAAATGAATTTTTGAAAACTTCTGCAAAAACCTTTAAAAAAGAATTTTTAAAATCTGATGCATATAAAATGCCTGCAAATGCTATTAAAAAACAATATAAAAAATTTGCAAAAACAAAAATAGGAAAACCAATTTCTGAATTCTTTGAATCTATAGGCAATGGTATTAGTACATTGTTTAAAGATTTGATTTCAGGAATAAAACATTTGTACAGAAAAGCAAAAGGTATTGATAAAGATAAAGTTGAAAAAATAACCGTAAATACTGCAGGTGTTTCTGGTGGTATTGCATCCGGTGTTACTGCAATTAAAGAAAAACAAGAGGCTACGGAAGAATAATGGTTGTTTCTTTAGGCACAGTTCAGCAAATTTCATTTACTTCTTCTGAGCAAGATAAAAAACGTGATGCGGAAAAGAAAGTTGTAACAGGCGGTGGTGCTGTTGCTGCTACTGCGACTGCAACACGTGCAAAAGCTGCCAAATCCGGGTTCGACATGTTTGCATCTTCAAAAGAAGTCGCAAGAGGTATGAAAAATGTTACCGGCACTGCAAAAACTGTTAATCAAACCGTAAAACAAACTACATCCCTTTGGGGTAAAGTTTGTGAAAATGCAAGGTGGGCTAAAGATGCTATTTTGAATTGGGGCAGCAAGTTTAAAAATATGAAAATGATAAAACCATTAATTGAAAGTAAATTATTTAGAGGCTGTGCTGGTGCATTAGGTTATGGTTTTGGACTTGTAACTTTGATTTCAGGATGTTCTGATATTGCAAAGGTAGCTTCTGATGCTGCTCAGGGACATCTTTTAGATAAAGAAGCTTAATTAATTGTAAAATATACAAAATCGTGCTAAGCTTTGGCTATGCACGATTTTATTGTAAGAGAAATTAAAAACGCTGATGTATCTGCAGAGATTAAAAAAATAGGATTTGACAAATCTTATGTACATAGAGCTGCTGAAAAATTTGAGTATAAAAATATAAAAATTTATAATTTAACTTCGGCTCAAGCGAATATAATAAAACAGACGGCAATATCTGTTGGAGCTGATTGCGCAACACATCGAGAAGTTATCACAGGGAAAGCCGAAATTTCCAATTGTATTTTGGGTGGTAGTATTTCTGAGATAAAAAAAGTTGCGGAAAAGTTAAAACTTCAACCGTTCGGACTTAAGGAACTTGGGGAAAAGGTGCTTACTTTTGCAAGTTGTAAAAAAGAGCAGGGTGAGAGGTGTAAACTTGTTGGAATATTAAACCTTACTGACAATTCTTTTTCTGACGGAGGAATGTTCAACGATTTTGAAAGTGCTAAAAATCATCTTGAAAAAATGATAAAAGATGGTGCAAATATTATAGATATTGGTGCAGAATCAACAAAGCCTTATTCTTCTCCTGTTTCTGATGATGAACAATTAAAGAAGCTTATACCAATTATTGAATTTGCAAAAGATAAAATTAAATTAAGTATAGATACACGCAGTGCAAAAGTTGCAGAAAAATGTTTACAAGCTGGAGCATATATGATTAATGATGTGTCGGGTTTTGATTATGACAAAGATATGGTTAATATCATTGCAAAATATAATTGTCCTGTGGTTATTCAGCATTCAAAAGGTACACCTGAAAATATGCAGGATTCTCCAAAATATGAGGATGTAATTGAAGAAATATATTTGAATTTAAAAAAGAAATGTGATTATGCAAAATCTAAAGGTATCGAAAATATAATTGTAGATCCGGGTATTGGTTTTGGAAAAACTCGTGAAAATAATTTTGAGATAATTAAGAGAATTGAGGAGTTTAAGAGTCTTGGATATCCTGTGATGTTGGGTGTTTCGAGAAAAAGTTTTTTACAAATTGAAGACATAGCAGAACGTGATATTTATACAACAGCAATAAATGCGCTAGCTATTGAAAGAAATGTCGATTATATTCGTGTTCACAATGTAAAAATGCATAGGGCACTTGTTGATTTGATGAAAATGTTTGTGGTAGAATAATATAGTGTTATTGTCATTCTGAGGCGATAAAATTTTGAGATTCTTCGCTACGCTCAGAATGACGTATGAGCCGAAGAATCTCAAAAACCGGAGAGATAATTTATGGAAGATTTAAGAGATAAATATGAAGTAGTAATCGGTTTGGAAGTTCATGCACAGTTAAAAACCAAATCAAAAATATTTGCACCGGATGGAAATGAATTCGGACATGAGCCTAATACTGAAACTAGCCCTATTACTTTAGGAATGCCCGGGGTTTTGCCGGTTCTTAATAAAGAAGTTGTTAATATGGGTATATTGACAGGTTTGGCTTTAAATTGCGAAATTCCTGAAAGATGTAAATTTGACAGAAAACAATATTTTTATCCTGATCTTCCGAAAGGATATCAAATTTCTCAATATGATGAACCGATTTGTGTTAATGGATATCTTGATATTAAAGGTAAGAGAATTGGTATCACACGTGCGCATTTGGAAGAAGATGCAGGAAAACTCGTTCACGCAGGTGCTGATGGAATTGCAGGATCAAGTTATTCTCTTGTAGACTTGAACAGAGCCGGTACTCCGCTTTTGGAAATTGTATCAGAACCTGATATGAGAAGTTCTGAAGAAGCTCGTAATTATATGGAAGAATTGAGAAATATTGTTCGCTATATAGGTGTTTGCGACGGTAACCTTGAAGAAGGCTCTATGAGATGTGATGCAAATATTTCTATTATGCCGAAAGGTTCTAAAACTTTTGGTACTCGTGCTGAAATTAAAAATGTAAATAGTTTTTCAGCTTTGCAAAGAGCTATAGAATACGAAATTGACAGACAAATTGAAATTGTTGAAGATGGCGGCGAAGTTGTTCAGGAAACAAGATTGTGGGACGACAACTCAAGAGAAACAAAATCTATGAGAGGTAAAGAAGATGCTCACGATTACAGATATTTCCCTGAACCGGATTTAATGCCTTTAAAAATTTCAAGAGAATGGGTACAACAAATTAAAGATAAAATGCCTGAATTGCCTCAACAAAAACGTGAAAGATATATGTCTCTAGGCTTGAGCGAATATGATGCATCAGTTATTGTTGAACAAATGGGATTAGCATTATTCTTTGATAAAGTTCTTGAATTGGGTGCATCTCCAAAAATTGCTGTAAACTTTATTATGGGTGAAATTGCTGCATATTTGAAAGAAGAAAAATTAGAAATTTCTGATACAAAATTGACTCCTGAAAATCTTGCGGAATTGATTGCATTAATTGAAAAGAACACGATTTCCAATAATATCGGTAAACAAATTATTATTGATATGATGAAAGACGGAACAAAAGCTTCTAAGATTGTAGAAGACAGAGGATTAAGTCAAATCTCTGATGAAGGTGCAATAAAAGAAATTGTACAAAAAGTAGTGGATGCAAATCCTCAGCAAGTCGAAGCTTATAGAGGCGGAAAAGTTCAACTTTTGGGATTCTTTGTAGGACAAGTAATGAAAGAGACCAAAGGCAGAGCTAATCCAAAATCGGTTAACGATATTCTGAAAGAAATATTGGGTTAATTTTATGTCATTCTGAGGCAGATTTTATGAGATTCTTCGCTGCGCTCAGAATGACGTATAAACCGAAGAATCTCATATTGTTAATATGTTATTTTTTAAACAAAATAAAAAATACAGTATGGAAACAGAGATACTTGAACAGAGTAATGTTCTTGATAATCTTTTGTGTACACATGTAAATGACAATAATTATATTTTATTTGATATTCCGACAGATATAGAAAAAGTCGTTTTGGTTGCAAGCGGTTCTTCCTACCATTGTGCAAGATATGCTGCAGATTTGTTCGGAAATGTTGCTAACATTGAAGCAAGGGCTATTTATTCAAGCGAATTTTTGCTAAAATCAACAGTCCCGCATGAAAGTTCTATACTGTACGTATTTATAACTCAATCAGGTGAAACCTCGGATACAAATTCTGCGCTTCAAAAAGCAAAAGAACTTGGAATGCGGACTCTTTGTATTACTAACAAAAAGGGGTCATCAATATGGGAGGGCTCAGATTTTCAAATTGACTGTCATGCCGGAGAAGAAAAAAGCATTGCTGCTACTAAATCTTTAACAACTCAAATGCTTTGCTGTACGTTGCTTGTTCTAAAATATGCTGCACACAAAGGAATTGATATCTCTCATTATATTGATGAATTAAAAACTTTATCAAATTTTGTAGAAGAAACTTACAAACTTTATCCAAAAATTAAAAAAGCTGCAGCATTTTTGTCAAAATATAAGAATATCGTTGTTGCTGCCGATGGAATATCTTATGCAATTGCTAAGGAAGCTGCTTTAAAGATCAAAGAAACATCTTATATAAACGTTTATTCAAGCATTTTAGGCGAATTTATGCACGGGCATGTAGCGGTTTTGAATAGTAAACAGGCATTGATATATATTTCTATTTCGGAAATGAATTATACTGCCATAAAAAATTTAAACAAAATAAAAGAAGAATATAATCCGCCAATTTGCATTATCGGTTGTTCAAACGAAAAAATTAAATCTAGATTTAACATTGATATTTCTTGCGAAAGTTCTATAGTTAAGTCTTTTTGCATAGTTGTAATAATTCAATTATTAGCATTGGAAATTGCAAAGAAACTTGGTAGAAATGTCGATAAACCGCATGGATTGCATAAGGTTGTAAAGATATAATTTATATTTTTGACGGAATGTTATTGCTAATAAGCATTTTTTGTATGATATTTTTTGCAGCTTGTAGTTGCGGATCTTTATTGTTCTTAACGTCCTTAATATTAAGTTTTACCTCAATATCCGGATTAATTCCTTTTTTATTGATATCAGTACCTTTTGGAGTTAGATATTTGGCTACTGTGATATTTAAGCCTGTTTCGTTAGGCATAGGGATAATTTTTTGTACCATACCTTTCCCATAAGTCGTTGTTCCTAATAGTTTAGCTTTATTATAATCCTTGAGTGCTCCTGACAGAATTTCGCTGGCACTTGCTGAGCCTCCGTCAATTAATACAACAGTAGGTTTTTCTATAAGATATTCAGTGTCTTGTGCGTTAATATCGTACTTACTACCGTTTCTTCCAACAATACTTACAATTTTGCCCGTTGGTATAAACAGATTTGCTATAAATACAGCATTAGGTAGCAATCCTCCGGTATTGCCACGCAAGTCAAGTATTAGTCCTTGCGTGTCTTTTGTTTTTTCTAAGGCTTCTAAAAATTCATTGGGCGTTGAAGATCCTATAAAGCTGGAGATTTGTATATAACCAATATTTCTGTCAACAACAGAACTTTTGACGGTTCTTATCTTGATTTCTTTTCTGATTATTCTTTTCGTAAGTTTATTGTTGTTTCTAAGTATAGTTATATTAACAAAGGTATTTTCAGGACCTTTTACAAGTTTTGCAACTTCAGATAAAGATAAACCGTTAACTTCTTTGCCGTCAATTGAAAATATTATGTCATCAGGCAATAAATTTGCGAATTGCGCCGGTGTACCTTCCATGACATTTACAATGTGAATTTTGCCTGCCACAGATGAGATATTTACGCCTATCCCCGTAATTTTTGAATTAATAGAATTGTTTTGTTCAGAATATTCCGATTTATCCATAAACCTTGAATATGGATCATCTAGGCTTGCCAACATCGTATCTATTGCAACTTTTGCATCTGCTTCGTTTTTAATTTTACCTCTGTAGTGATCTCGCCATCTGTACCAATTCTGGGTGTTTAAGTTTGAATCATAATAATTGTCGCGAATTGTTTTCCAAGTTGTGTCAAAAAGCCTTTGTGAAGAAAGTTGTGTATAATCAATCATATCATCAGTGTCAGAAATCTCTACATTGTCAACATTAAGTATAAGTTTGTTTAATGTAATCAAAGCTGAAATTATAAAAATGATTATGATAATATTATTTTTCTTCATAAAAATATTTAACATCAATAAATTTGTATAATCAATATACTTTTTTAGTAGGTGTATTGTATAAGAAGAATGGGGGAGCAAAATTCCCCCAAAGAATTGTTACTTTGATTTTTGTTTATTTAGTTTATTAAGGTAAATGTATTTTTATAATCTTAAAAACAATTCAATATGCTTAAAATATCTTAATAAAGTTACATTAAAAATTATGTACTTACAACTATAATAGTGTATATATAAATATTTGTCAACCTTTTAACTTAAAAAAATATATAATGTATTTTATGAAATACACAAATGCAAATGAAATTGTAAAAACACTTTTGATGAAAGAGAACATTACAATTACCAGACTTGCACAAATGCTTTCAGAAAAAGGTAAAAAATATTATCAGCAAACTCTATCAGCAAAATTACTTAAAGGTACATTAAAAGTAAATGAGCTAATAGAGATTTGTAGAATATTAAAATATGAAATCAATTTTAAAAAATACGAGCTATAAGCTTTCAAATCCTGGTGAAGTTGACGGAAGATTTTTATAGCCTTCATTTGATATAACTGTTTTCTTTATATATTTATCAGAATATCCGCCACGTATAAATAGTTTTCTTAGTGTGTTTTCTCTGACAACAAGAGGATGCAGCTCATCGTTGCTATCAGGGTATAATTTGCGTATTTCATACCATACTGCGGCTTCCATTGTCCAAGCATATGTTTCTTCAGCTAAAGAGTTGTATTCGTCTTGATGCAAAGCTTCATGTGATAATAATGCAGCTAAAGCCCCAGGAGGTGCATCTTTATGTCTTGGATTAATATATATGTATAATTGTTTATTCTTTTTCCAACCAAGTGCATCAAAATTTGCATAATCAGGATTTATTGTGCCTAAATCCTTAAATTCAATTTTTATAGGTCTACCAGATAAGTTATTTCCTAAGATTGCATTACGTGAAAATTCGCCATTTGTTCCTTTGAGCATATCCAAAGCGACATAAATTATTTCTTCTTTACCTGTAGGTTTGTATATTGATGTAATTTGTTTAACATATTGAGATGTGTATTTGTCGGGGTAATTTTTGGGCATCTCAATAAGCTCTTCTTGCTTTTTAGCTGCTAATGTAGGAAGCTGTATAGCAAAAATAAGTGCTGTTACTAATAATACATTTTTTAATCTTTTCCAATCCAAAATATTCTCTCCCATAATATTACTCTTGTAGTAATATTATAATTATTTTAATTTTTTCGTCAAATTTTATTTTTTCTGTTTATAGATGCAAGTCTTTGATATTCAACCCTGTATTCAGTTGCACCTGAAATGCTTTCAGCTTCTTTCATATAGTCAAGAGCCGTTTTGTAATCTTCTTTTGCTTGATAGATTTCACTCATTTTTGCATAATATATAGGATTTTCTACATCATATATAATTGCTCTTTTTATGCATTCTATTGCTTCGTCATAGTCTTTTTCTTCAAATCTTACAAGCCCGAGATAATAATACCCACCTGAAAAATTCATATCTAATGAAATAGCGTTTTGGGCGTAATCTTTTGTTTTTTCTAAATCCCCCTTTTCAAAAGCTGCCCTTGCACCTATGACGTATGCTGATATGTAGTTTTCATTATCTTTTAGTACTTTTTCTATTATATTTATAGCTTCATCATATTTTTTTTCTGCAATTAGAATTTCTGCCATTTGGCATTTATAATTAAGGCTGTTAGGAGTTCTTGCGATTACTTCTGTTATGGCTTTTTCAGCTTTGTCAAACATAGAAAGTTCGGTATAAACTTTTGCAAGTGAAACAAGCGTAAAATTATCATTATTGTTATTTTTTATATTTGTTTCGAGTTCATTTTTAGCACCTAAATAATCTTTTTTTTCAAACTTGAGTAAAGCATTTATAACATGAGCAGGAGCATAATTTGGATTGTTTTCAAGTATATAATCGATTTCATTTTGTGCTTTGTCAAAACTTTTTTGTTCAAAATACATATAAGCAAGCGAGTATCTATAGCCGTTATTTTCAGGCTCTAATCTTATTGCTTGAAGATATGATGTGGCAGCTTCTTTTATCCAGCCGTTGTAAAAATATGCATTTGCTAAATTATATATGTATATAGCATTATTTTTATCTTTGTTTGAAGCTTTTGAGAAAAGTTTTATGGCTTCAATAAATTTTAAATCTTCTAATGCAAAAAGTCCGAGATAATTTAATATTTCAGGATTTTCTGTAGTTGTTGAGAAAGAATTAAAAATTTGTTTTGATTTTTCAAATTCACTTTTATCAAAATATATTTTTCCAAGTAATACAAGAGCATCTTCATTTTCAGGATTAATATCTAAAACTTGTTCAAGTTTAGTTTGAGCTTTTTCTTGAAGTCTGTTGTCGTAATATGCTTTTGCTATTTGGTATAATACTTTGTCATCTTTTTGTTCCGATATGTCATAATCTTTTATCTTTTCAACATCACCTTTTTGGGATAAAAGCCTAATTAAATTGATTAAATTTTCTTTATCTTGTTTAATTTTATATATTTTTTCGGCAATACTAAATGCTTTTTCCAAATCGCTCGAAAAAGAGTAAATTTTTAATGCTAATTGTAGTGTTTCAATATGGTTTTCATTAATTGATAAAACTTTTTCTATATAATGTAGTGCTCTCGGAAAATTATTTAAAAGAAAATATAATTCACCAAGTTGATACAGTATTTCTATATTATCGCTTTCAATTTCCAAAGCTTTATATAGCAGTTCAATAGCCTGCTTATAACTGTTTTGTGATTTTAATTCAAATGCTTGTTTTATCAGATCTAAAGTTTCTTGCATAATTATTTCTTTTTGTTATGTTTTTTCGATTTTTTAGTTTTTTGAGTTGTTTGTTGCGGTTGATTAATCAGTATTAAAACTTCATCTTCTCCTGCCATTTTTAGATTGTTTCTTGCTATGCCTTCAAGATTTGGCATTGAAGAAAAGTATTTTATATTTTGTTTTAAATCCTGATTCCGAGCTTCTGCAGTATCTCTGATTTTTGTTAAGGTAGATATTTTTGCTCTATATGCTATTGTTTTAGAAATATTTAATATTGCACCGAAACCAATTTGAATAAGACAAAACAGCAAAACTATAGTCAAAAATGAATAATAAAATCCTGTTTTTGTTTTGTTCTTGTGATCAATGTTTTCTTCTTGGTTTATTTCAGCGTTTTCAGACATAATACCTCTTGCTAAGATTATAAACAAAATTAATTGTTTGGACAATATTATTTTTAAAATTTTACAATTTGAATTGAGTTGAAAAACTGAATTGTGTAGACGTATCTTCTGTTTCTGCGTTATATGTTTGTTTTGCTCCGAACTCAAAAAACATTCTGTCATCTTTTGGTCCAAAAGGATTTACGGAAAATATAAATTTGGAAGATTGTCTTCTTCTTGTTACATCTGCACTAAGTACGTTTTTTAGTGACATATAATTATTGAATCTAAATTCAGGTGTAATTGATATTGTATTGTAATCTTGCGCATAGGTTGTGTTTAATGATTTTGTAATTGATGAGCTTAGTGCAAATTTCTTTCTTTCGTACTTTGTAAATAATCCTGTTTCAGCTTCAAGCATTGCTATGTTATCTACTTCATTATTATATTGTGCACCTATAGTAAAATTACCAACTTTAGATGATGCATTTATACTGTTTGGAGCTATAAGATATTCTTCATTAATGTATTTTAGAGTAGGTTTGGCTGTTGGAACTCCAAAATTTAGACTTTGTGTTGATGCAATTTTTTGAGGTGTTTTTATATTTAAGACGAATTCATCGTTATCATCTTTAAGATGTATTGTATTTGCATCTTCTATGTATTGAGTATATCCCTTTAATGTTGTTGCACTTAAGACCACTTCATCTTCACAGGGTTCTTGCTCTAATACAATTTCTTTTTCCTTTTTTTTGAATTGAGAAGGGTTTATATAAGCATCTTCAGGAGCATCTTTTTCTTCTTGTTCAATTACAGGACTGTTATCATCAGGAATAGCGTATATAAAAATATTTTGCAGCTTTAATTTTCCGCCTGATGTTTCAGGAACCATTTTTTTAGGAGCCGAAAACGCACAGTGGGGTATTGTTATTAAAAATAACACTAAGAATAAAGCTTTCTTCATAATACCATTTTAGAACAATATGTATCATAGTCAAACTATATAAATATCTTAACTTGAAAATAAATTTTGTGCGTGATATCCTTTTTGTGCTGAAATATAATAACATAGGAAGGAAATAATATGACAGAAGTTCGAGTTAGAATTGCTCCGTCACCAAGCGGGAATTTACACGTTGGTACTGCTAGAACAGCACTGTTTAACTATTTATTTGCGAAGAAAAATAACGGAAAATTTGTTTTAAGAATTGAAGATACTGATGCCGAAAGAACAAGTCAGGCATATATAGACAACATTTTTGACAGTTTGAAAGCATTAGGCTTAAATTGGGATGAAGGTCCTGATGTAGGCGGTCCTTATGGCCCTTATACTCAGTCAGAAAGATTTGATATTTATCCTAAATATGTTCAACAGCTTTTGGATTCAGGGTTTGCTTATGAATGCTTTTGTACTCCAGAAGAATTGGAAGCTGAAAAAGAATTGGCTCAACAAAACAAAAAGCCTTATGTTTATTCTAAAAAATGCGAAAATTTGACTGAAGAAGAAAAAGCAAAATTGAGAGCCGAAGGCAGAAAACCTGCAATAAGATTTAATATTGCAAAAGCTCAAAAGGCTTTTCATGATTCTTCAATGTTACATTTTGATGACCTTGTAAAAGGTGATTTGCATGTTGATACAAATCTTTTGGGTGATTTTGTTATTATGAAATCAAACGGAGCGCCAACTTACAACTTTGCAGTTGTAATTGATGATATGTTGATGAAAATTTCACACGTAATAAGAGGTGAAGATCATATTTCTAACACATTCAAACAAATTTTGATATTCGAAGCTTTAGGTGCAGAAGTTCCAAGATTTGGACATTTAGGTATGATTCTTGCTCCTGACAGAAGCAAGCTCTCAAAACGTCATGGTGCAACTGCAGTTTCTGAATTTGTTGAAAAAGGTTATTTAACAAATGCGTTGATTAACTTTGTTGCACTTTTAGGATGGTCACCTTCTGACGGTCAAGAGATTAAAACTGTTGATGAAATTGCTCAAGATTTTAGAATTGGTGAAATTTCATCGTCTAATTCAATTTTTGAATACGATAAATTGAATTGGATGAACAGTCATTATATAAAAATGCTACCAATTGAAGAATTGAAAGAAAGATTAAAACCATATTTGACAAAATATGATTTATCATCATTGACGGATGCGCAATATACTCGCATGGTTGAAGTTACAAGAGAACCATTGACATTACTTTCTGATATAACAGATGCTGTACCTTATTTCTTTGGTGAAGATGTTGAGATTGATGAAAGAGCAAGAGAAACTCTTGATACAGAAACAGCTCAGGATGTTTTGAAAACATTTACAGAACAATCCGCTGATTGGGAATGGACTGAAGAAAATCTTCACGAAAAATTAGAAGCCTTTAGAGGCTTTTATAAAGAAAAAGGAATTAAACCAAAAGTTACAATGTGGGCTATAAGAGCCGCAGTAACAGGAAGGCTTTGCGGTGCTGATATGACTGCAATTCTTGCAATATTGGGCAAAGAGCGTTCAATGAAACGTATAAAAGCAGCAATGAAACAAACTGTTTAATTCATATAAAAGGCCGATATATCAATCGGTCTTTTTTAATAAAAAATAAATAATCGGGTTAATTATAAAAAATTAACCCGATTATTTTATAACCTATTTCTCAAAAAAGGCTACCGAACTATTTTACAAGTTCTTTGAATTTTTTACCAGCTGAAAATGCAGGAACTGTTTTTGCCGCAATTTTCAATGGAGCACCTGTTTGAGGATTTCTGCCTGTTCTAGCTGCTCTTTTGCGTGGTTCAAATGTTCCGAAACCAACTAAAGTTACTTTTTTACCTTTAGAAACTGTTTTTTCAATTGTTTCTAATGTTGCAGCGATAATATCGCCTGTAGCTTTTTGAGAAACTTTTGCTTTTTTAGATACTTCTTTTACCAATTCTTCTTTGTTCATTATGAACCTCCTTTTACTTAAACATACAGTTTGAAACCATTTTCTGCATGCCCTTCTTCTATCGACGTGTATATTATAACATTTTATTTGAATTTAGCAAGTGTTTTTGGAAAATTTTTTTTAGAAATCTTTAATATCACTTATTCTTGTAAATGTATGATTAGTAAAACACCTGATATTTCAGATAGTTTAGCAATTAGCCTTATATAATATTTACCAAACTTTTCGCAAATACATTGCAAATAATATTATTATGTAAATTATATGACACTATAATTTATTATGGTATAATTTTTCTATAGGAGAGTGATTGTGGATAGCCCAAAATCAATTGGTGAACTCGATAGTTTAATTGCCGCATATAAACAATGTAAAGATGAAAGAAAAAAACATCTTATTCATTTGCAGATTCTTGAAATTTCAATGGAATATGTAAAAAAAGTTGCAAGCGGCATATCTGCGCAATCAGGAATTCCTAATGAAGATTTAGTTCAGGTTGGTTCTATTGGCTTGATAAAAGCTATAGAACTTTTTGATTCCAGAAAGCCTGCGAAATTTAAAACATATGCAGGATATTTAATAAGAGGGGAAATAAAGCATTATTTGCGTGATAAAGCCTCAATAATTCGTGCTCCAAGAGAATTGCAAGAATTGGTTTCAAAAATTAGTTTAGCAATAAAAGAGTTGAAATCAGAAGGCTTTGATGAACCCACTGAGGATCAAATTGCTGAATTAACCGGTATTGATGTGGAAAAGGTTCAAGATGTTTTGGATTTAGAGCTGTCTATTAGTACTTTATCATTAGATCAAACTATATCTTCATCAAACGATGAAGATGAGATGACACTTGTTGATAAGATACCAGCAGGTGATTATCAGGAATTTTTAACATCTTATGAAAATAAAATTATGTTGGCTTCAGCAATAAACAAATTGCCTGATGAGCTACGTGAAATTATAGAATTAAGTTATTACCATGATTTAAATCAGAGAGAAATAGCAGAAAAGAAAAATATATCTCAAATGCAAGTTTCAAGAAGATTAAAGAAAGCCATTAACAAGTTGTATGAAATTATAAAATATAAGGAAGAAGAATAAAATGAGTTTAGTAATTGCGATTATTTCAATAATTTTTATCGTTGGATTATGTATTGGTAGTTTTTTGAATGTTGTAATATTGAGAGCTTTGAGTGAAGAATCTATTGTTTTCCCTGCTTCTAAGTGCCCAAAATGTCAACATAAATTAAAATGGTGGCATAATATTCCTGTTTTGTCGTACATCTTTTTGAGAGGAAAATGTGCTTTTTGTAAAGAACACATTAGTATTCAATATCCTATTATTGAACTTTTAACAGGTATAGTATTTACATTAATATTTTTAAAATACGGTTTTAGAATTGATACATTATTTATGTGGGTTATTTCGTCAATGCTAATTGTTTTGGCGGGCACCGATATAAGAGAAAAAGTTGTATTTGATATTCATGCTTATATTTTAATAGGTACTGCAATTCTGTATGCAATTTATATGACAGGTTTTTCTATATATCAGATGCATCAGTTGATGCCCGGATATCATTTGCCCAAAATGTCATTTTTCTTTAATCCTTTTACAAATGCAGTTCTTGGAGCTATCGTAGGAGCTTTAATAATGGAAGTTTGTGCAAGGATTGGATATTTGATTGCCGGTACAAGAGCTTTTGGAGAGGGTGATACTTTAATTGCAGCAGGTTTAGGTGCGATGTTTGGATGGTATCAGTTCTTGTTTGTATTAATTTTAAGTATAGTAATTCAGGTATTGATATTTTTACCTGTTTTCATAAAGGGACTATTTGTTAATAAAGAATGGAAAACTCTTTCTATATTTTTAACTTTTGCCCTCTTTGCTATTCTGTTTTATGTATTGCAATTTTTCAATGTGTTAGAAAATAGCATTCTTTATGCAATATGTGCAATAGTTTTGGCGATAATTGGTATTGTTACTTGTGTATTTATCTTGAAAGGATTGAGGGAACATCCTGAAAACAGAACTTATCTACCGTTTGGACCGGCAATGGTTGCGGCAGCATTTTTAATGATGTTTTTACAAATGACTTTGGTCTAAACAGAAAGAAGTCTTAAAGATTCTTTTAAAATATCTTCAGCAGAAGCGGTTTTATCAAGTTTGGTAACCGCTTTTGTTATAGAGTCTTGAATTTCTTTTCTTTCATAACCTAGAGAGACCAAAACCGTTTGAGCATCTTCTATGGCTTGATTATTAACAGGAGTTATAGAAGATACTTTAATTGGTTCTTTTGTTTGATAGTTCATTAATTTATCTTTAAGCTCAAGAATAATTTTTTGTGCAAGTTTAGGTCCGACTCCTTTTGCTCTCGTCAATTCTTTGTGGTCTCCGTCAATAACAAAACCAATAAGTTCTGAAGATTCAAATTCATCGAGCAATGTAAGTGCCATTTTTGAGCCAACTCCTGATACAGATGTCAAAATATTAAAAATATCTCTGTCTTCTCTTTTTAAAAATCCGCAAAGGCTCATTTTATCTTCTCGGTGTAGCAAAACCGTATAAACCTTTATCTCACCTTCATTTGCATTAGCGTAATCTCTTGTTGTTACTTCCAGCAAATAACCAATACCTCCCGTTTCTACAGTCAAAAAAGTTCCTTTTGTTGAATTGGTCTTGTTTGTTAATAAGCCTTTTATATAGTCGTACATAATTTCCCCAAATCTTTAAATTATTTTATTATCATTTTTCTTATTTCATTTATTGAATTTTCGAGCTCTTTATTTGTTTTGATTTCGTTTTTCACTTTGTCATAAGAATATAGCATTGTTGTATGTTTTTTTTGAAAATAATCTGCAATAGCTTCAAAACTTTTTTGAGTAATTTCTCTTGCGACATAAACAGCAACCTGTCTTGCTGAAGAAACTCTTTGATTTCTTGCGGAACTTAAGAAGTCCGAAATCGAAACTCCATAATATTCACCAACTGCTTTAGCTGTATCTGCAATAGTTATTTGTTTTTTTATATCATCGCATTTTAGGACTTTTTTTGCAAAATCCAAAGTTAAGTCGATTTTTTCAATATCTGCGTATGCGCTTACTTTGTTGAATGCACCTTCCAATTCTCTGACATTGTTTACAAAATTTTTTGCTATATATTCAAAAACTTCAAATTCAGCATTCACTCCTGCCATTTCTGCAAGATTTTTTAGTATTGCAACCCTTGTTTCAAAGTCAGGTGGTGTAATATCAACCATCAAACCCATTTCAAAACGTGTTCTCAATCTGTCAGGGAGAGTCGGAATATCTTTTGGCAATCTGTCAGATGTAATCACAATTTGCTTGTTATTATTATGCAAACTGTCAAAGGTATGGAATATTTCTTCCATGGTAAAAGTTTTGCTTTCTAAAAATTGAATATCATCGATCAACAAAACATCTACGTTTCTGTATTTTTGGCGAAATTTATCCATTCTGTTTGTTTTGTCGTTGCCTCCGGTTTGAAGATTTTTAATTAATTCATTAAAATATTCTTCTGTTTTTATATATTTAACTTTTAATTTAGGTTTGTTAAATATGATGTAATGACCGATTGCTTGCATAAGATGAGTTTTGCCTAAGCCTGAAGCACCATATATAAACAGCGGATTGTATTTTTTGGCAGGATTTTGGGCAACTGTCATTGCTGCTGCATGCGCAAAACGGCTGTTTTCTCCAACTACAAAATTTGAAAATTTATATTTCAAATTAAGATTTGCAGAAGATTGCATTTGTGCAAGATTGTCAAGCAGCTTTTCTTCTTCTGATTTTTCTGTGATTTTTTTTAAGTTGGCTAGTTCTTTGCGTTTCTCTTTTTGATAGCGTTTTGCAAAATCTTCATCATATATTACGGTATAACTTATATTTTTATTGCAAGCATTTTTTAATGCTTTAAGCATTTTTGCATCATGTTGGGATTTTATTAATTGCGGAGCAAGTGCATGTGGAGTTATTAAATTTAAAATATTCCCATCAAAAGATACAGCTTTCAATGGCTCTATCCACATGTTAAACGTAGCCGGAACTGTAGTTTTAAGTTCTTCTTTTGCTATACTCCAAATTTCATTAAAATCCATAACTAAATCTTACTACAAAAATAATTCATACAATACAACTGCGCAAGAAACAGACAGATTAAGGGATTCAACATTATCTGACATCTCTATTTTTACTTGTTTTGTTGAAAATTTAATAAGTTCATCAGATAAACCATCTGCTTCGGAACCAAACATTACAAGTGCAGGAAATGTCGTCTTATAATTTTTTAAATAATTTTTTGCTCTTGGTAAGGTTGCAATTTTTTCAAATTTATAAAAATGTTTTTGTAATTCATTAAATTCTTTGATATATACAACAGGAATTTTCCACAAATTGCCAACAGCAGAGCGAACACATTTTGGATTATACATATCCGCACATTCTTTTCCATATAAGACAACAGCATCAGCTCCAAAGGCAACTGATGTTCTGAGTATGGTTCCTAAATTTCCTAAATCTTTTATGTTTTCCAAAAGGACAACTTTTTTGCAGGTTGATAAATCTTTGATTGAACTGTTTTTCTTTTTTGCAATTGCAATAATATCAGGTGCAGTATCTGTTGTGGAAATCTTTTTTAATACAGCTTCTGTTGTTAAAATGACTTTTTCTGAAGGTAAATTAAAATTTTGGAATTTATCTTTATCTACAAAAATATATTCAATATTTAATTTTGCACAGATTGCTTCTTCAATACATTTTTTGCCTTCCAATATAAATTTGTTTTCATTATCACGATATTTTTTTTGTTGAAGTTTTACGGCTTCTTTTACTAAATTGTTATTAATACTCGTAATTTCTTGCATTATATTACCTCAAATTCTTTGAGCCATTCTTTTTCTTGTGAACTAAGCATATCATAATCAATAAGTTTTTTTTCATAATTCATATGTACAAAAGAGTGAATTTTACCATTTTGCATATAACAAGAGTTTTCCAATCTTACACCAAAGTGTTTTTCGTTATATAATCCAGGCTCAATTGTAAAGCACATTCCATCTTTAATCTCAACTTTTGCCATTTCGTTTTTGCTTAAATTTGGAGGATATTCGTGAACATTTATTCCAATTCCGTGTCCTAAGCCGTGATTAAATTCAAATCCTTCAATTATATTTTTGGAATATATTTCTCTGGCTTTATTATCAATATCATAACCAACTAATTTATCAGATTTGTAGTTATATGCATTTAAAAACATTTTCAAAACAGTTGTGTAGACTTTCTTCTGTAAATCAGACGGTTCTCCTTTTACAAAAACTCTTGTTATATCTGTAGCCAAACCTTGCTCATAGTATGCTCCACAGTCTATCAATACAAGACTGCCATTTTTAATAATTTCATCTTTTGAGCATTTTGAGTAGTGTGCAAGAGCAGAGTTTTTATCTTTGGCAACTATTGATTTGAAGCTTAGACTTTTGGCACCGTATTTTCTAAATTCTTTTTCTAACTGCATTGCAATATCAAATTCACTTATATTATCGTTATTTTCGATATATTCACGAATAGCTCTGACGGCTTTATCCGTTCTTTCAAATGCAGATTTATAATGTTCAATTTCATCTTTAGTTTTTATTGATTTCATTAATTTAATAGGACTATCTTCAAGAATTTTCACTTTGTTACCAATTAAATTAAAATCGTATGCATTTATACTAGATTTATCTACAAAAATTTCACCGTTATAATTTTTAACAAAATCACTTATATCGTCCAAAAGTATAGCTTTGCCTTCAGAAATTATTGCTTTGCCCTTTATTTTGCTTGAATAATTTTCTGTGAAATCTCTAAGATTAAATAAATAAGAAACCTCTTCCAAATTAGTAATAAGAATTGTGTTTTTTATATCTTTAATTTTATTTTCAATATCATTACCTGCAACTGAAACAAAATTGTTATTTATTCTATTTGTAGGAAGATCAAGTGGGTCTTTGTCTAATAGTTTTATATTAATTCCTTTAGAGGTAATGTATTCTATTCTTTTTTGTGAATTTTTCTTAGAAAAAACTCCTAAAGTTTCACTATTTGGAATTTTCTTTATCATTTCATCCAAAAATGTCTGTCCTGTTTGAAGTTTTATGACTGTAATAAATTTATGATCAACTTCTAAGTCTGCCTGAATATGATACCTGCCGTCAACAAACAAAAATATTTTATCAGGAGTAACAAGTACATCGCCTGTCGAGCCGGAGAATCCTGTCAAATGATATCTTGAATTTTCTTGCAAGGGACAGTATTCTACTAAATATTTGTTAGTAGAATTAACGAGCAGGTAGTTTAACCCCTGCTCATCCATAAAATTTCTAACTTTTTTTATCTCATTAATCATCAATTATTCCGGTTAATTTGATTAAATGCCAACCAAATTGAGTTTCTACAGGATCAGAAACGTCTCCGATTTCTTTTAATGTAAAAGCAGCATCTTCAAAAGGTTTAACCATCATGCCACGACCGAAAAATCCTAAATCACCGCCATCATTTTTTGAAGGACAAAGTGAAACTTCTTGTGCAGCTTGGGCAAAATCTTTACCGGCTTTAATTTCGTTAAGTAATTTATCAGCTTCTTCTTTAGTTTTAACTAAAATATGGCTAGCTCTAATTTCATTTCTCATATAATTCTCCTTATTTTTTAATAGAATTTTAACATAAAAAAACAACTTGTTAAAACAAGTTGTTTTTTTATAATAATTCCTAACAAAAGAATAAGCCCATTGTATTTTAAACCAAACCTGCTTTAAGAAACCTCTTATCGCAACCCCGAAAAAGTGTCTGGATACAACAAGCTTACATTAATATGATAACTTTTTTTTATAGAATTTTCACCCTTCTTGAGAATAATTTTACTAAAATAATTAGCAAAAAATAATTAATGCTAAAGGATTAAATTTAAATATTGCAATTTTTTTTTGTTTATAATAGAGTATGTATATATGCGGAAGTAACTCAATGGCTAGAGTCCCTGCCTTCCAAGCAGGTTGTTGCGAGTTCGAGTCTCGTCTTCCGCTATTTATAGGAGGTTATCTTTTGGTAGCCTCCTATAAATATAGAAAGATAGAGCGAAAAATTAAATATAGCTGTAGTTAGACGAGTAGTACGGTTTTGTCAGTTTGACTATTTTATTTTCTGAAACTCGCTCGTTGTAGGGCTTTTACTGGTCGGAAGTGCAACTTTACCCCAAAAACCGATTTACTCATATTTACTCATTATTTACTCTCACCG
>CAMPBE010000012.1 GCA_946636615.1 uncultured bacterium
TTAAAAGAAATAGAAGAAATAACAGACAATTTAGGTGCCTCAAAATTCAGGGCAAGACAAATTCATAATTGGATTTATTTAAAATCTGTTAAAAATATAGACGAAATGACTGATTTATCCGTAAAATTCAGAGAAGAATTAAAACAAGTTGCAACTGTCAGTGATGTAAAAATTAAGGTAAAACAAGAGAGCTCAGACGGGACTTTAAAATATCTTTTGGAGTATCCTGACGGAGAGTGTGTTGAAACTGTTTTGATGCGATTCGATAACAGAGCAAACCTTACGGCCTGCGTAAGTTCTCAGGTTGGCTGTGCTGTAAATTGTTCTTTTTGTGCAACCGGCAAGAGGGGATTTATAAGAAATCTTACTTATAAAGAAATTATTGAACAGGTTTTGACAATACAAAGAGATACCGGTCTAAAAGTTACTAATGTCGTATTTATGGGGCAAGGTGAGCCGCTTTTGAATCTTGATAATGTTTTGAAGGCAATGAAAATTTTTAATGATAATTTTCAAATTGGCGCAAGAAGGTTGACTGTATCTACATCAGGTATAATTGAAGGAATTAAAAGACTTGCGGACATTGATATGCAATCAACTTTGGCTATTTCTTTGCATGCCCCAAATCATGAAATAAGATCAAAGCTGATGCAGATTGAAAATAAATATCCGATGTCAGAATTGAAGAAGGCTTTGAAAATTTATATTGATAAAACAGGCCGACGAATTACAATAGAATACTTACTTATAAAAGATTTGAATGATACTATTGATAGCGCAAAACAGCTTGTTGAGTATTTAAAAGATATAAAATGTAATATAAATTTAATTCCGTATAACCCAACAGAAAAAAATGATTATCAAAAGCCTTCAGGCAATTCCATAATGCGCTTTAAATCGTTGTTAGAGCAGTCAGGTAAAAAAGTTACTGTAAGATTGGAAAGAGGAGCTGATATAGATGCTGCTTGCGGTCAATTGAGAGGTAAAGTAAAATGAAAGCACTGATTCAAAGGGTTAAAAAAGCTTCTGTTTTAATAGAAGATGAACAGTATTCCGCTATAAATTCAGGGCTTTTAGTATTTCTTGGTGTAGAAAAAAAAGATGAAAAAGAAAATGCAGAAAAACTTGCTGATAAAATTTTAAAACTACGTATTTTTGAAGATGAAAATGAAAAAATGAATCTATCAGTAAGTGATGTTAAAGGAGATATCCTTGTTGTTTCACAATTTACACTTTGCGGAGATTGCAAAAAAGGAACCCGCCCATCATTTGATAATTCTGCTCCGCTAGACAAAGCTAGTGAATTATACAAATATTTTGTAGAGCAAATAAAACAAAGTCAACTAAAAATTGAGACAGGGAAATTTAGAGCTCATATGAATGTAAAGTTAGAAAATGACGGCCCTGTGACTTTTTTGGTCGAAAAATAAAGCATGCTCTTGCAAAATTTTTAAAATAATGTTATAATAGGTATATCAATATTGATTATTTTGAGGAGAATTTTTAACCCAGGTTATTTTTTAAATTAAGAGGCTTTTAATATGTATGTAAACAAGTGTATCAAATGCGGTCGTGAATTTGAAACTAAAAACCCCAAAAGAGTTATCTGTCCTGATTGTCTGTATCCTGATAAGAGCATGATGGTTTCAGCATCTGATGATTCTCAAACTGAAGCAGATAATGAACAAGTAAAAGAACCTTTAAATGGCTATAGCGCCGGTGGAAATGATGAAGCTCCGCGTTATTATAGTGCAGGCGGAAACCAAGATCAACCAAGATATCAAAGACCACAACAAAGACCTTATAACAACAGGTATGGTAATAATTATCCGCAAGGAGGCGGTTACAACAGACAACAACAAGGTGGCTATAACCGTTATAACAATAACCGTCCGCAAGGCGGTGGATATAATCGTCAACAGGGCGGATATAACAGACCGCAACAAGGTGGTTATAATAGATTTAACAACAGACGCCCTCAACAAGGAGGATTTAACAGAGGACCTCAACAGCATCGTTCTCAAATGAGAAAAGCACCAAAGCGGCTTTTGGTAAGTAAGGAGCAATTAGAACAAATTGAATTGCTATACAAACAAATGCTTCCACTACCGAATCCTGATTGCCATGAAGTAATCGGCGAAAAAATAGGTTTGGAACCAAGAAAAGTATTCTTTGGTATAAATCTTGTTAGACAAAAAATGATGTTGCCTAAGTTGCCGTTCCCTAAAAGAAAATTGGCAATTTCTCCGGATCAACTTTTTGCTATAAAGAATTTGTATGAACCGCTATTACCGTTGCCTCCAATCGGATGCCATAAAATTATTGCAGCTCAATTAAAGATGGATGAATGGAGAGTTCATGTTGGAATTGGTTTAATTCGTTCTCAAATGGGACTCGGAAGATGGAATGAAGACAGACCTGATCTGCCGGAAGAATTTAAAAAACAAAACGCTGAGGCTGAAGCTCCTGTAGTGGAGGAAAAACCAAAAAGAGGCAGAAAGAAAAAGGCTGAAGAAGCTTCTGAAGAATAATAGTTATGTCAAAATACGTTTCTGTCGGTAAAATTTTAAATTTCCATGGAATTAAGGGCGAAGCAAAAGTTGGTTTTACAAAGAATCAAGAGGACTTTTTTTGTTCTCTAAAGTTTGTATTCGTAAAGAAAAATAATGAATATAAACAGTTAAATATTCAGTCTGTCAGATTGAATAAGTCCTTTGCTCTTGTAAAATTTGAGGGAATTAATTCAATAAACGAGCTTATGGAATATAAGGGAGCTTTTTTATACGTTGAAGAATCGACTATCCGCGAGTCTTTAGAAGATGATGAATTTTTAATTGACGAATTAGTCGGACTTTCTGTTTTTGACAAAAATAATAACAAATTAGGTTTTGTTGTCGGTGTTTCTAATAATGGAGCAAGCGATTTGCTTTCTGTAAAAACTAATTCTAAAAAAGTTGTTTTAATCCCTTTCGTAAAAGCAATAGTAACAGATGTAAAAATTCCAGAGAAAAAAATTGTAATAAATAATATTGAGGGGTTATTAGAATGATATTTGATGTAATAACCTTATTCCCTGAGATGATAAAAGATTATTGCGGATACAGTATAATGAAGCGTGCTGTCGATAATGAAATATTTTCTGTTAATACAATAAATCCTCGAGATTTTACATTAGATAAACATAAAAAAGTTGACGATACCCCATACGGTGGTGGTGCCGGAATGGTTTTGATGGCTCAACCTTATGTAGATGCGTATGAAAGTATAAAAAGGCAAGAAAACTCTGCAACTATTATGCTTTCGCCTCAAGGAGAGCCATTAGCTGATTGTATTGTAAATGAATTAGCCAAACTCGATCAAATTATACTTATGTGCGGTCATTACGAAGGTTTTGATGAAAGAATAAGAGATATAATTAAACCAAGAGAAATTTCATTAGGAGATTTTGTTTTAACAGGTGGAGAACTCCCTGCTTTATGTTTGATTGATGCGGTAAGCCGTAAGATAAATGGTACTTTAGGAAAAATAGAATCAGCAGATGAGGACAGTTTTTCAAACGGGTTGATTGAATATCCACATTATACCAGACCAAGAGAATATAGAGGTCTTGTGGTTCCAGAGGTTTTGTTGAATGGGAATCATAAAGAAATAAATGAATATAGATTAAGACAAAGTATTGAAAGAACAAAGACAAAGCGCCCTGATTTGTATAAAAAATGGCTAAAAAATCAATAATATCGTGATTACATTTATTTATATATTGCCCAAAATTCAATATTGTTTTATGCTATAAGTATGATTAAGCAATTAAGAATAAAAGATTATATACTCATAGATGAACTTGTTGCAAATTTTCATGAAGGCTTAAATGTAATAACAGGCGAAACCGGCGCAGGTAAAAGTATTTTGATAAATGCAATAGATCTGGTTTTTGCCCCAAGAGTTTCAAAAGAAGTAATAAAACACGACAAAGAAAAAGCCGTAATTGAAATTGTTTTAGAAAATACAAAACATGATTTGTCAAAAATGTTTGAAGAAAACGGTATTGATTCTTTTGGTTCTGAAATTGTTTTGACAAAAGAAATAACCGCAAATGCCGTTCGTTCAAGAGTAAATGGAACATTAGTAAATCAGGATTTTATAAAAGAATTAAAAAATTATTTTCTGGATATTCATTCTCAGCACCAAACTTATGCATTTATGCAACCAAAATATCATATCAATCTTCTTGATAACTATGCAAGAGGGTCTTATGGTGACAAATTAGATTTATACAGGGAAAAATTTAAAACTTATACAACAATGCAAGCAGATTTGGAACAGTTAAAAAATGCAGCTAATACGACAGAAAGTCAGTTGGATTTTTTAAAGTTTCAGATTGATGAAATTGATTCAGCAAATATAAAATCTTCAAATGAAGATGAAGAATTAAACAACGAATTGGAAGTTCTTGAAAATGCAGAAAAACTAAAAGAATTAACAGGATCTTCATATTGGGCGATAAACGGAGATGACGGTTCCATTATGGATGCTCTGAGTAAAATTAAGCAAAATATATCTAAAGCAGCTTCTTTTGACTCAAATCTCGAAGAAACAGAACAAAGACTAGTTGATGCAATAGAAAATTTAAGAGATGTAGGAAGTGAGCTGAGAGATTACAGTCAAAATCTTGATAACGACACAGAACGCCTAAATGAAATTCAGGAAAGAATTTATCTTTTAGATAAACTAAAACATAAATATGGCGGCACTTTGGAGAGTGTTCTGCAATCATTTGAAAAATTTAGAGAAGAACTAAACAGTATTGAATTTTCTACACAAAATATTGAAGAATTAGAAAACAAATTGGCACAAACCAAAAAAGAACTTGAGCAAATGGCTAAAGAAATCAGTGAAAATAGGATAAATTATGCCCAAGTCTTATCTTCGCTGATACAGGATAAACTTGAAAATTTAGAATTACCAAAAGCAAGATTTAAGATTAATATTCAGCCAAAAGAGTTATATTTAGACGGTTGTGATGATGTTGAATTTTTAATTTCTACAAACGTGTCAGAAGATTTAAAGCCGCTAGCAAAAGTCGCATCAGGTGGTGAAATTTCTCGTGTTATGCTTGCTATAAAATCAATATTTGCCCAAAGTGATGATATTGATACATGTATTTTTGATGAAATTGATACAGGAATTTCAGGTAAAGCTTCTCAAAGTGTAGCTGATGAAATTGTTGAATTATCTAAATATCATCAAATAATATTAATCACCCATCAGGCAATAATCGCATCTAAGGCTAACAAGCATTTTTATGTAAGAAAGTCTCAAGATAACGAAACACAAGTTGAGGTTTACGTTCTAACGGGTGACAACAGAGTTAAGGCTCTTGCAGAACTCGCTGGTGGTGAAATTAATGAGCAATCGATGGAATTTGCAAAATCATTGATAATAAGCTAATCACCAATAAAATCTCTGAAATGTTGAAATTCTTTTTTTGCTCGAAGTGTTGCAAGAGCACAGTCTTCAAGTTGTCTTATTCTCTCTTTTGAATAACCCATTATTTGTCCTAATTGTTCAAGAGTTTTTGGTGTTTCGCCGTTTATACCAAACCTGCATGAAATAATCTTTTTTTCTCTCTCCGGTAAAGTAGAAAGCAAATCCTCAATGCTTCCTTTTATAATTTGCTCTTTCACGTGCGCTTCGGGAGAGTGATATGATTTATCCTCAACGTAATCCCCTATATTCAAGTCATCTGTCACAGGAGTTTCAAGACTAATAGGTTCGCTAATTATCGATTTTTTTATTGAATTAAGTTGCTTTGCGTTTAATCCCATTTTTTCTGCAATTTCACTGTCCTTTGGTTCCCGTCCTAATTCAAATGATAATGTTGTAAATGCTCTTTTGTACTTTCTGATTTTGTCTGTCATATGAACAGGGATTCTTATTGTTCTTGCATTGTTAGATATTGCTCTGATTATTGTTTGTTTTATCCACCATGTTGCATATGTAGAAAATTTAAAGTTTTTTGAATAATCAAATTTTTCAGCAGCTTTAATTAAGCCCAATGAACCTTCTTGGACTAAATCCATAAATAATATTCCTTGACCTATATATTTTTTTGCAATGCTAACTACCAATCGAAGATTTGCTTGAACAAGTTTTCTTTTCGCAATTTCTGATTCATTTGGTTTACCTTCTTTTATTTTTTGACCTAGACTTTTTTCTTCGTTTCCGCTTAAAAGTTTAATTTTTCCAATATCTTTTAAGTACATCTGTAAAATATCATCGTCTTTTGATATGGAATTAAATGTTTTTATTTCTTCTTCAGATATTTCTGAATTATCGTTTTGTTCTATATATTCTGTTTTAAAATCCTTGTATAAATCCTCTTCTAAATACACTATTCCATCCTCCGTAAAATTTAAGACGAAATTACTAAAATTTTGTTTCATAGGTATTTTGTAGTAATATCTTAGTATGCCAATACTGAGTGAAGAAGATTTTATAAACAAGGTAAATAAGCTTAACGAGTTGTCATATAAAGCCGGTGAGAGAAATAATATTGAAATAATGGATTCTCACGATAATCGGTATGTTAATTCTGGAGATTTTTGTGCCAATTTGCATATTCACACTCAATATTCAGACGGAATTATGACGATACCCGAGTTTATAGAAAAAACTCGACAAATTCCTAATATGCTCGCCGCAATAACCGACCATGATACTATTGAAGGAGTAAAAGAATTATACAAAATAAATCCCTCAGATATTGACATTTGTTCAGGTATTGAAATTTCAACTTTGGCATTAAATTTTCCGAAACAGCCAAAACCGCTGCCTATTCATCTGCTTGTATATTGTATAAATCCTTTTGACAAAAAATTAAATGATTATCTTGACTATAAACGGGATTTGAAACTTCAATTGACAAAAGAAACTATAAAAAAGCTGAATGAGGCGTTACCTGAGTATAATTTTAATCTTGAAGAAGCTGCAAAATGTCATCCGATGATAGCCAAAGGACAAGACGAAATTGCTCATCCACTAAAAAAGTATACATCAGCTAAAATTATATTGAATCACTATTTTCCTAATGCGGATTTTTCTTACGAAGAACCGATATACAAGTTTAAATATCTTTTTAAAGGGAAAGAACCTTACCATATAACTTATAAAATAGCACTTGAAATGTATACACAATGTTCTTTGCCTCTCGTACCTGAGTCAATAGATGAAAAAATTAGGACAGCAAGAGAAATATATTTGTCAGCTCACCCAACTGTAGGACACAATTTAGAACCTTTTTCTTCTTTTGAGGAAACTGTTGATTTTGTTACAACTTTGGATTCAGGGCTTATGTCTATCGCTCATCCTGCCAGAACTCGAGCATATGTACCTGAATTTTATAATTATTTGTTTTATAATTTTAAAAAATATGGAAAAGATAAAGCAATGTTTTTTGAAAAATACTATCAATCGTATGAAGACAGATATTTTTTGGAATGGGAACCTGTAATTAACAGGGCGGCAGAGGGGTTTATACCAACCGGAGGTTATGATTCCCACGGACATAGTATCACTTCTCGCAGCTCTCATTATTAGAAAGGATTATTAAATGAAAAAGTATATAATAATAGTAATGTTACTAATGTTTGGCCAAATTGCAGGTGCCGACTTGTTACATGATGAAAATTATGTTAGTCCTGAAAGATATGCTGTTAATGAATCTGATATGAATATAGATTATTCAAAAATTCCTCCTGCGCCAAAACTTGACGTTGATACATTAGATGACATGCGATTTCAAGCGCCTAACCTTGTAGAGAAAGATTTTTCTATAGGAAGTGAAGAACAAAAGCCTGAAGAAATAGTTCAAAATACAAATAAAAAAATAAGAAAACAAAAATTAAAAAAAGAAAAAGAAGTCATAGGTGCTGATGAAGCGTACAAAAAGAAATTGTCATATAAAGTTGCTAAATGGTGGGTAGATAAACGTTACGAAAGGGAAGAGCCGCATCATGGCACATTACATGAAATAAAAGTGCAAAAACGAATAGATTATGAAAATAAACTTGAACAAGAAACAAAAGAAAAGCTTTCTAATTAAAATTTCGTAATATTAACTTATTAATATAGCAATTTTTGTTAGTTCTAATACTTTATTTTAGTATAAGGTAGAAGATTAAGGTATATTTATGTCTTTAAAGATTAGTGAAATTAATAATAATACAAATAAAATAAATTTTAGAGCTGAAGAAAAAAAGGTAGAAAAAACTAAACCTGAAATTAAAGAAGAAGAACAGGAAGAAAGTTTTTGGGAACGTAACAAATCTGCAATTATAGCAATAGGAACTATAGCAGGTGTTGCAATTGGTATTGGTATTGCCCACAAATTTAAGAAAATTAATACAGATGAAAATTCCTTAGTCTCAAATAAAGAAGAAAGAAAAATCTTTGAAAATTTCTCCGACAAAATAAGAGAATTAACAAGAAAAGGTGAAAATATAACGGAAACAGTAAAAGAATTCTTTTCCGGTAAATTGGGAAGTAAGAAAAAACTCCAAGGTGTAGAAACAATCCTTAGCAGAGATGCAAAAGGCTTGACTGCAGATAGTTGGGAAGCTGTATTTGACGGCATACTTTCCATAAAACCGACAGAAAAAACAAAAGGCGGTGATATTTTATCAAAGGCAAACAAACTAATATCAAAAATGACAGAAAAAGACCTTTTAACACCACCCGTTGTAGATAAAATTCTTGATAAAATTGAAAAACGGCCTGATATCACAAAATTAAATATCTTGAACAGCCTTGTTCAAAAGAATTATTTTTCGTTAGGGCTAGAACCACATCAGGCAAAATTTAATTTTGAACAAACCAAGAGAATTATGTCAATGCTTGATAATGTCGCTTCAAATGAATTCAAATATTACAATATTTTAAACGACTCAATCCCTGTAGAAAAGGTTAAATCTGAATATATAGAAAACTTCCTTGAACACGAAAAAATCTCTGACAATTATGCAAAAGCTATAAAAGAATTTTTAACAAAAGTAAAAATTACCGATGATAAAAAAATAGAGTTGGTAAACCATATATATCTCCGAAAATTCGCACTTAATTCAGGCTATATTGATTCTGCATCAATAAATTCTGCAAATGAACTACTTTCTGTTTTGATAAATACGGAAGTCAAAAATTCAAGCAGATACGCTGATAAAAAGATAGAAACAGGTTATGAACTGCTTAGATTATTGCAAAAGGGTGACAATACTCATTCAATAATTCCGCTGGAGGAAAAATTACAAAAAGCTCAAAGTCTAAAAGATTTATTAGCCTTTTCAAAACCAAAATACGATAATATTGGCAGCAGTGAGGCCTTTAACGGCATTAGAGAAATAACAATTAATCTTAAGGAGTTGCATTTTAAACTTAATGCACCAAAGATGAGTATTGATGAAATTGACAGATTTGCTGATGATTTAATGAAGGATTATGATGATGCAATAAACAGATTTGCATTTACAAATTTTAAATACTCAGATGATAATGATATTAATTTATTAAAACAAAATTTTGAAAATATAAAAAGTACAATTGAATCTCAATTAAAATTCCACAGTACAGAGTCAGAAAAAGTTAATAAAATAAAAGAAAAACTTGCAAAATTCGTAAAAGACAATAATATTAACCAAAAGGGTAGTAACAGTAACCACGATTACGGACATTATGAAAGGCAACGTTCATACAGTAGTCCCGTAAGACAGGATGCTGTAGCAACAGCCAAGAAAACTTTACTTGATGAATGCTATAATGATGAAAATTTAACGCAATATATTGAATATTTTGAAGGTAAGAAACCTTTAGACAAAAAGGTTGTAAAGAAAATTGGAAAATTTATTTTATCAAAATATCATCCTGATAAAGTCAAAGACGAAACAGAAAAGTTAAAAAGACAAAAAATATTTCAAAAGTTTAATAATGCAATTATGACTCTTGAAAAGCGTTATTCTTAAAATTTCTTAAAAATACTGTATAATGTGGCAAATATAAAAATCTTTATGTTTTGAAGGTAAACCTCTTGAAAAAATGTGGTATGAAGTCGATGACAAAACAAAAAAATATATAACAGAATCAGTATATGACCCTGAAACCAATATTAAGGTAAAATTAATAACTTATAACACCCCTCAAAAATCTGATGGTATTTCTTGGACATTAAATTATGACAGAATAACAGGAAGAATGATATAATAGACGGTCAGTAGCACGCAGTGTGGACAAAATAAAATGTGCCTACAAAATATATAATAATATATGGGCATGCCCACGCTTTTCCCATCCCAAAAACTAAAAATTTTCAATGTCATTCTGAGGTTGAAAAGCTTTGAGATTCTTCGCTATGCCCAGAATAAACACAACCGAAGAATCTCATATTAATAAATCATTAACTAATCCTCATAATATGTTAAGGGAATATAGTCTGATAGTTATTTCTTTATATATTTATTCAATTCTGTTTTATCCTCAAATGTTACACGTCCGGGGTATGCTCGTTTGTGAACGCCATCTTTTATAATTACATAAAAATAGCCAAATGTTCCGTCTTGATTTTTATTTCCTAAAGCCGTTCTCAGATTTTTCATGTCAATATATTGAACCTTAGAGATATCAAAATCTTTATCTCTATCATTCAATGCAAGTGATTCATCAGCATTCAAAAGCACAAATCGAATATTTGCTTTTTTGAGTTCATCAACTGTTATTTTGTCGGCATTGCCATCAGATTCAAGTTTTTTTAATGAACCAAACAGGTCATCTTTGCTATCTTCAGAACCCAAAATATTTTCTACAGTCCAATTATTATCTTTTGCATCTTTTACAAGAACATAATTTTTACCGTTAATATTAATTATATAAGGATCTAAAAACGCTCTCACAGCATCATTTGGTGTCCTTATAGATGGAGTATTCAAAAGGCTGATTCTACCTGAAGCCATTCCTGCACCTGCAAGTAATGCTGTTAAAGCCTCTGAGTTTTTAAGATTAGAAGAATTCGTAGTAAATGTCCTTGTAATACGAGGTGTTATCGAGTATCGCATCGGAGTATTTGAATATATATACCCTTTACCGATTTTGGTATAATTCATGCCTGACGCAAATACAGGCATAGAAACTAAGCTCAAAACAAATAATAAAATAATTTTCTTCATCTTTTAAACCTCCATATAATATTATAACGTAATTAATAAAAAAAAGTTCAAAAACTTCTTGACATTCAAAAATGTTTATCTTAATATGAACCTTGCTGAGGTATTAATAGTATTTCGGACATTAAGCTGACAGGAATTCTTAGCAAAAATACGAGCGGTAGAATTTCGGAGTCCCGAACTTGATTCGAGATCGCAAAATTGAATAAGTCTTAAGGGCGTTTAGCTCAGTTGGTAGAGCGCCTCCCTTACAAGGAGGATGTCAGAAGTTCGAGTCTTCTAACGCCCACCATTTCTGAAAGAGCCAAAAAGGCTCTTTTTTGTTGCTTATGTTGTTCTAATAATATTGCCATTTTTGTAAAGATTTATTATAATTATTACTAAATAAAGCAAGTTTTTTTATTTTTTAAATTTTTAATATTTAGGTGATAAACAAATGAAAGGATCTTAGTATGGGATTAAATATTTCCGGTGTAAGTTTTTCTACTCCAATATGCAAAGTCAATTCTGCTGCAAATACTAACAAAGTTGCATTTAAAGGGGAGTTAGAAAAAGATACTGTTGAATTATCAAAACAAGAATCCGAATTAACAAAAAAAGAAAAACAAGAGATTGCAAAATCTGCACGTACAAACGCTGCAGGCTGGTCTATTTTGGGTGGTGTGATCTCAACTATTTATTATGCAACTCGTTCTAACAAAACTATTGCAGAAAAATATGACTTAGACATTGAAAAAGATAAAGCGTTTATAAAACAAATTAAAAATGATCAAACCCTATGGACAATCCCTGGTGCTCTTGGCTTTGGTATTTTAGGTTGGGTTGCTGCAGCCTGCATCGGAAAAGAAAATATTGACGTAGTCTAAGGATTAAAATTTCTTATTTGTTAATTGACAGTGGTGTACCTTTTTGGCCAATGTAAAAAACAATAAGCTCAACAGGTTCGTTTCCTGTGTTTTTACCATAGTGGTATTTTCCAATTATTTCAGGAAGGCACTCACCTTCTTTTACTGTAATCTGTTTATTTGTATCTGTAATAACAGTTAAGGTACCTTTTTTTACATAAGCTATATTTACTAAATCATGTTTGTGCATTGGCAGCGATTCACCAACGCCTATGTCTATTTTCAATACAGTAACTTCAGGCTTTTTAATCTTTAATTTTTCATATTTTGCATTGTCCCATGTTGAAGTTGTCTTTAACAACACTTCCTTTTCTGCAGAATAAGCGTAGCCTGTTAATAGTATTGCTATGAAAATTGATGAAATAATTGTTTTTGAAATTTTTAGTATTGTCATTACAGTCCCCTTTCTATATGCTCATCGTAATTGCGCCCTGCGGACAAACATGTGAACAAAGCGAACAGCCTGCGCAAATATCTTTATTCAAATTAAGACAATCCTTGTTAAAATCAAGTGCGTGGTATTCAGATTCAGAACATACTCTTATACATTTTCCACATTTAATACATTTTTCTTTATCAATAGATGGATATGTATGATATTTTTTATTTAGTTTTTCGTGCGACGTGATTTTTTTAACGGCAAGGTTTTTTAATTCGTTTATGTTTTCAAACCCTTTAGATTCTAAATAATTTAATAAACCTGATTTCAACCCATTAATTATTCCATAACCGTTTAGCATCACTTCTGTACAAATTTGCACTACATCAGCACCTAAAGCTATATATTGCACTGCATCCTGCCAATTTGAAATTCCACCCATACCTAATATTGGCAAATCAGAATTTTGTCTTAATTGCGCAACACATTTAAACCCTATTGGCTTTACCGCCTCTCCGGATAACCCACCATACGTAGAATAACCGTCTATGTTCAGAATAGGTTCCAATGTATCAAGATTTATTCCCATAAAACTCTGTACCGTATTAATTGCAGCGAATCCGTCAGCACCTGCTCTTTCAACAGCATTAGCAATCCAATTAATATTTGTAACGTTTGGCGTTAATTTTACAAAAACAGGTTTTGTTGCAACTGCTTTTACCCAAGACGTTATAAGTATTGATATTTCAGCACTTGTACCAATAGCCATACCGATATTTCTTTCGGGCATTCCATGCGGACAAGAAAAATTAAGTTCAAAAGCATCTATTGGAGTTTCATTTAAAATTTTAACAAGATCTTGCCATTCTTTTCTGTCTACCGGTGCCATTATACTTGCTATTATAACTTTTGTCGGATATTTTGTTTTAAGGTATTTAATACCATCAACCCAATACTGAACTGTTTTATGACTTAACAATTCTATATTTTGAAAGCATATTACTTTATTTTTTTCTTTTATTGTTGCATATCTTGGACTAGCTTCTTGCATTTCCAAATTATCAGGAGTTATTGTTTTTAAAACAGCGCCTCCCCAACCCATTTCAAAAGCTTTTTCTATGCTTTCAATAGATGCTGTAGGTGGTGCTGAAGCTAATAAAAAAGGGGTTTCAAATTCTATTCCTAGTACATTTGTTGATAGTGTTGACATAAAAATCCTCTAAATTTATATATTATTGCAGTATAAATTAAAACTTGTTTTGTGTCAAAAATATTTTACATATCTAAATTTAATATTTGCTCATATTCTTTTATTCTAAAGAACAGATTATGCTTGGCTTGTTTTATAATTTTTAAATTTTTTCCATAGAATTCTTTTTGGGAATTAACATTAAAAATTGGATCTTCTTCACCAACTATTGCACAGTCGTAAATATTTTTTATATCTTTAAAATTATTGTTATATATTTTTCTTAAGCTGTCAAATTCTTCTCTACAACTTTCTAAAGTTCTTTTAGACGGATGAAAATTTTCCCATTCTTCATTAGTTTTCACTAAATAATTTCGTGCAAAACTTTCTGCATTTTCCTCTGTTATGTTTTTTAAAACATCTTGAATTTCTTTTGATAGACCAAGTTTTTCATCAAAAAGATAAGGATTTCCATCCATTGCAATCTTTTTTTCAATTTTAAAATCATATTTCATAATTGAAGCTACAAAAACACCGGCAGAGAATGCTATTAAATCTATTTTTTTGTATTTTGAAAAATCAAAATCCATAATTAAATCAGTGTAATCGTACAAAATCAATACATCCGAGTTTGTTTTTAGATGTCTAAATCCGTATTCATCACAGCCCCAACCTGTAAAAAGAATTATCAGAGTATCAGAACTATTATTAATTAAATATTTTTTCATTTAACTAAAACCACTATTCAACGTCAAAGTTAAAGTATGTATCGGGATAAGGCTCATTTTTCAGTGTGAAATGCCACCACTCTGAATCAATTCCATTAAATCCTGCTTTTATCATTGCATCATGCAAAATTTTTCTGTTACGTTTTTGTTCTTTAGTTAGTTTTTTGTAGTCAGGATGAGAAATTTCACTGAATAAATCAAAAGTTCCTCCCATATCAACAAAAGAACCATCTTTTTTTATTAATGTTAAATCAACCGTTGAACCTCTTGTATGACCGGATTTTTCTGCGATATAGTTTCCCTTAACCAAATCAGATTTTTTTAATTTAGGATAAAAAGTTTTATCGCCATCATCATTTGGATTATTAATCCATTCCACAAAATTATCTACTGCTTTTTGCGGTCTATAACTATCCCAGATTAACAGTCTGTATCCTTGTTTGCGTAAATCTGCTGCAGCTACGGATAATGCTTGCAAAGCCTCTTTTGTCATATAAGCAACAGGAGCTTTATAACCATTGATTCTGTTACCGGTAAAATTATTAGGAGAATAATATCTTATATCATAAGCTGCGTCATCAATAATTGTGTAAATTGGTGCAAAATCACTTTTATCATAAGAGATTTGTGATGCAAAAGTTGGTTGTGCCAAGAATAATATTGTCAGAATACTTAATAAAAATCTTTTCATTATCAATACCTCACATATTAAATTAATATTATTTCATGATTAATATATAATATAATTATGAAAGTGAAAAGTTTTTTATTTTTATTATTAATTGTATTGGCAGTAATTTGTTATAAATTATTTTCAATAGAGAGTTTGCAGGATTCCAGAAGAGTTGATGGAATTGTAGAACCTGTGTTCACACAGGATTGTTTCCCAAAAACACTACATAAAAATGGGGTTTCAAAATTATGTTTTGAACACGCTAATTTGGGACAAAATGTATTTTGCACACCAAAGCAACTTGAAATAATAAAAAAGTATTATGAAAGAGGTCAGGATAAAGACCCGCTAAATGATGGTTCCGGGAATTTTTGTGCTGATTAATTAGGCTTTTTTAACAAATAATTTTGGAAAGGAATGTAATTAAATCTTTTGTATTTTTCAAAGATTTTTTTTCGTTCATTGAATTCTTTTTCAGAAAAACTCTCCCATTTATTGTCAGAATATGCGATAAACCAAGGTTGTTTTTGATTTTCATACCCGTCATATTTAAAATTTACTTGCGGAAAAAGTTCTGTAGAATTTTCAACCAAATTGTAGACATGTACCCCGCTTTCTAAAGCGCCGCCAGAATATTCGTTGCAAATAAAACTATCATCACAAACATAGTACCTATCTCTTTCTCCTCCGCTTACAACGTGTTGAGGTTTTCTGTCAACCATTGTATAGATATCATAAATCACGCCTTTCCATTCGCCTTCAGCTATTTCTCCTATAAAGAGTTCATCTATACCGTCAACATTTACGTCATAATATACATATCCAATTTTATTCAAAGGATTTTTATTTGTTTGGGATATAACATTATACATATAACTCATTTTTTCGTTTTCAAGTTTTGTTGAATCCCATTTTTCTTCAATTGCTGCTATATGTTTTTGTATAATCTTTTTGTACAGATTTTCCCCTTTCATCCCTTGATCTTTATGATAGATTGTCCCTTTTATGCCTTGTATATTAACATTTTCTCCAAGTTCATACAAAGCCTTAAAAGAACTTGGTGCATCAGGACTTTTTGTATAGTCATATTGGACATCTGTTGGGTGTTTTAGAACAATGTCGTATATTCTGCCTTTTTTGTCTGTTAATTCTCCAAGCTTTCTACTGCCCGGTAACACAGCATGATCTGATGGGTTTTTATATGCCTTTATTCCAAAAGCAAATCCGCCGAATCCAGCTTTCTTTGAATCTATATGATATACTGATATTTTATCCTTTTCTTTTTTTATTTCATAAGTTTTATTTAATTCTTTTGGTATAGTGATAGAAAAAAGTTTGCTTTTTACAATTGTGTCTTTACCAATACATTCCTTTGCGCAAGATATAGTCGGAATTGCCATTAAAACGGCTAATAGTATACGGAATAAAATTTTGTTTTTCATATAAAAACTCCTTATCCCGTACAATATTAGCATAAAATTTTAAATATTTATATTAAATTAATAACTAAGATCTTGCAGCTTTTAAATCAAAATGCCAAGGTTCTTTTGCAAAGTTTTGAAAATGTCCGCCCCATCTGTAACCCATTTTCTCCCAATAAGCACCAAGCAAAGCCTGATTTTCTCTATTTGAGCGTTTATTTCCGTTTACACTTGTAGTTGTAATATCAACTGCTATACCTTTTTCATGTGGAGAGTTTCCCGGTTTTGCAGCAAGACTACCACGTTCTTTTTTTAGGTCAATTTGATCTTGGTGGCTTCTCCAAGTGCTTCTGCGTCCGTATGAAATTTTTATTCCCTGAGATTCAGCATAATCTGTTAATTTAATTAGCGCCTTTTGAAATTCTGGTTTTAAATGTTTCCATCTTTCTTTTAAATTCGGAGTATTAAAGCCTAATCTGTCTAATTCTTTGTCAGATAAATTTAATGATGATATTGTTCTTTCTTCTTTTTTTGTTTCTGTTTCTGCGGCCTTTGTTTTTTTAGTAAGTTCGCCAAATTTTGGGATATTATGTAAATCAAAATTAGATTTCGATAATCCAAAATTATATTGTTGTGAAGGATAAATCATTTGAGGATAAATATTTGTTGGCATTAGAATTTCAGGTAAAAAACAGTACATGGAGTAATTATAAGGTAAAGCTCCTTCATTTGTAGTATTTCCGGTATATATTGCCGCAAAAGGATCTATATAATTTAAGCCAACTTGTTGAATACCAACAGAATCTGCACCAAAAATATTATTAAACACAGTATTATTATATGACCCAACATAATTAGGCATAGCTTGCAACATATATGAATTTAACCCTATAGGCTGGAGTGTCATAATTTCCCCTTGTTGATAATATCCCCTACTTATAATAAAAATATTTAAATTTTAAAATTGCCTTTTTGTAATAATTTGTTACAAACTTTGGTCAACACTTATTATATAATTCATTTATGCAAGTTAATGATGAGTTTGAAGTAAAAGTAGAAAAGTATTCCGGAACCGGAAATGGTATTGCAAGAATAGATGGCCAAGTCGTCTTTGTAGATAATGTTTGCCCTGAAGATTTTGTTCAAGTAAAAATAACTAGGATTAATAAAAGCTATGCAAATGCTACTCTTTTGAAAATCATCACTCCTTCTCCATACAGAAGAGAACCGATTTGTCCTATGCAAAAGGTATGTGGCTCATGCCAGATGGGATTTATAGATTACAAATATCAGCTTGAGTTAAAAAAGCAAATTGTACAAGATGCAATAACAAAAATCGGTGGAATTGATATTGAAGTAAAAGATGTAATTGCTTCTCCTAAAATTTTAAATTACAGACAAAAAATTCAATATCCTGTATCTCAAACAAAAAATTCCAAAAGGATTTTGGCAGGATACTACAAACCCCAAAGTCACGACATTGTTAATATAAAATATTGCCCTATTCAGCCTTCAATTTGTGATAAAATTGTCGAATTTATAAGAGAAAAAGCCTTTGAATTTAAAATTTCAGGATACAATGAAAAAACTCACAAAGGCGATTTGAGGCATATTGTAATCAGGGGTTCAGAATATTCGGGGAAATTTTTGGTTACATTGGTGGTGAATAATAATTGCAAGGTTCTTTGTCTCAAGCGGCATTCTGAGCAAAGCGAAGAATCTGTTGATAAATCAGCTCAGAATGACAAATATAAACGCTTTTCACAAGCCATTTTTAACCATTTTGACGAAGTTGCTGGAGTTTGTCTTAACTATAACGACAAAAAGACGAATGTTATATTAGGTGAAAAAACAGAATGTGTCGCAGGTTGTGATTATGTTGAAGAAAAAATTCTTGATAAAGTTTTTAAAATCGGTGCGGATACTTTCTTTCAAATAAATCCAAAAAGTGCGGAAAATATCTTTAAATATGTAAAAGACGAAGTCTCAAAACTTGAAAACCCTACAGTGTTAGATGCTTATGCAGGAATTGCTACCTTTGGAATTGTTGTTTCAAATGTTGCTAAATCTGTTGTGAGTGTTGAGTCTAATAAAAATTCAATAGAAAAAGCAGAAGAAGTTTTGAAAGAGAACAATATTGAAAATGTCGAACTTTTTGCACAAGATACCGTTAAATATCTAAAATCTATAAAGAAAAAGTTTGACATATCGATACTTGATCCTCCAAGAAAAGGCTGTACGCAGGAGTCTTTAGACGAAACTTTAAAGCATACAAAAAATGAAATTATTTATGTATCTTGCAATCCTGCAACACTCGCAAGGGATTTAAAATATCTGACGGAAAAAGGCTGTAAAGTCGAAAGTGTTCAGCCTTTTGATATGTTTTGTCATACATACCATGTTGAAACGGTTGCAAGAATATCTATTTAGACATTCCTGATGCTTCTACCTTCATCATGCGCTCACCAACACGCTTTGTGGCAATCAATTGATTAAGTCCAAGTCCTCTTTCGAGAATTGATTTTGGCGCAGTTAAAAATCTCGTATGTGAATGTTTCTCGCCATATTTTAATGGTGGCAACAACCGTTGTCCAACATAGGCAAAACGCATATAATTAGCATGTTCAACTTGTAGTTGTTTTTCTTCTTTATCGGCTAATGGTTCAAGTTTTTCGTTGAGTGCAGGGTTTTTGACCTTTTTATTGCAACGCTTTTTATAAATATCATCGTCAATTTTGATTTTTAAATCATGAACATCGCTATCTAATATTTGAATTTCCGCAATTGTGCCATCAGGGAGTTCTGCGTTGACATGTAAACCCTGATAACCATTTTCCAAATCCTTTCCATATAAAGGCTCTAAATTATAATTATATCTTTTAGCGAATGAAACAAAATCCTTTAAATCATTCAAATCAGGATAACTCAAAGAATCAAATTTTGTAATAGCTTTGATTTTTTTACTATCAAGTTTTATTCCCAAGTCTTTTTGATAACCTATAATTACCCAATCCGGAATAGAGTCCAATACAGGGTAATAATTTTCGATTTCTGTAAATTTAGTGACTACACCATCTTTTAGCATTTCTTCAAAAATTTGAAAAACTTTCTTTACAGAGGATTTTGATGAATCTCTAAGCACTATACATCCTCTTACCAAATCTTTGACATTGTTTCTGGCTTCTTCTATCCCGCCAAATTTATACAAGCCGCCGGCTTCTTCAATTTTATGTTTTTCTTTTTCTGCAATACCTTCCAATTTTTCATGGATGCTTTTAGCTTTTTTATGGTCAGTTTTTACTTCTTTGATTATTCTGTTAGGATTGTTTGCATCAGCAACAAGTCTCCCAAAATATTTATTCATTATATTGTCAAAATAGCCAAAAGGAACAATTGTTTCTTTAAATAATTGCTGAGCAATTGCCACAGGAACTATGCCAGAGCCTTCTAGTTGCTTATCTTCTCTTACTTCTGCCGTTTTAACCAAATCTTTAGCTTTACTCAAAGCATTTTTAGCAATTTTATTTTTTGATGTGAACGATATTGTATCTTTTGTTAAAGGTTTTAAATTCGGACAATATAAACTTGAGCATCTTTTGTTTAAAGATGAAAAATTATTATCGTTATTATAAATTTGTCTTGTTGCAAATTTTGGGGTAATTTGTAATATGTTCATAAACACTTCCTTCTGTAACTATAATACTTGTAAATATTAAAATTTTACTTTTAATTAAATTTTTTAAATAAATTGTAACAAATATTTACACCAAATATTTTTTGTCGTTCAAACATGTTTGTAATAAAATAATACTGTTAAGAGAAAGCGTAATATAAGGAGGTTATAAATATTATGGCTAAGACTATAACAGTTGACGGTAATTATGCTGCAGCTCATGTTGCTTATGCAATGAGCGAGGTTTCAGCTATTTACCCTATCACTCCTTCATCAACAATGGGTGAATGGATTGATGAATGGGCATCTCAGCATAAAAAGAATATCTGGGGTGAAGAAGTTAAAGTTGCGGAAATGCAATCAGAAGCAGGTGCTGCAGGTGCAGTTCACGGAGCTTTGGCTGCAGGTTCATTAACTTCTACTTACACAGCATCACAAGGTTTATTATTGATGATTCCTGTAATGCACAAAATTGCAGGAGAAATGCTTCCTGCAGTATTCCACGTTGCAGCTCGTGCTTTAGCTGCTCAATCATTGGCAATCTTCGGTGATCACACTGACGTTATGGGTTGCCGTAACACAGGCTTTGCAATGTTAGCTGCAAACTCTGTTCAAGAAGAAATGGATATGGCTTTGGTTGCACATCTTTCAACTTACAAAGCTAAAGTTCCTTTCTTGCAGTTCTTCGACGGTTTCAGAACTTCTCACGAAGTACACAAAATCGAAGAAATTTCTTATGAAGATATTAAATCTTTAGTTGAACCAAAATATATTGAAGAATTCAGACAAAGAGCATTACGTCCAGAAAGCCCGATTTGTAAAGTTGGAGCTCAAAACACAGACGTATATTTCCAAGGTCGTGAAACTTCTAACAAATACTATGATGCAGTACCTGATATCGTTCAGGAATATATGGACAAAGTTGCGAAAGTAACAGGTCGTCAATATCATCCGTTTGACTACGTCGGCGCACCTGATGCAACTGATGTAATCGTTGCAATCGGTTCAGGTTGTGAAACTATCGAAGAAACAATCGAATACTTGAATGCAAAACGCGGTACTAAATACGGTTTGGTTAAAGTAAGATTGTACAGACCGTTTGATGTAAAACGCTTCAATGCAGCATTGCCTGCAACAACAAAACGTATCGCTGTTCTTGACAGAACAAAAGAACCTGGTTCAATCGGTGAACCTTTATACTTAGATGTTGTAGCTGCATTAGAAAACAAAGATATCAGAGTAATCGGCGGAAGATATGGTTTATCTTCTAAAGAATTTACTCCTTCTATGGTTTATGCTATTTACAAACATTCAGAAAATAACGGATTCCATGGATTTACAGTTGGTATCGAAGATGACGTAACTCATAAATCTTTGAAAGTAGAAGAACATATAGTTACTGAACCTGAAGGTACTACAAACTGTATGTTCTGGGGATTGGGTTCTGACGGTACCGTTGGTGCTAACAAAAACTCAATTAAAATTATAGGTCAATATACAAACAAAGATGCTCAAGCATACTTTGCTTATGACTCTAAAAAATCTTTCGGTGTAACTGTTTCTCACTTGAGATTTGGGGATAAACCGATTAAATCAACTTATTTAATTACTGCACCTGACTTCGTTTCATGCTCCGCTCACGCTTATGTTGGCAGATATGATTTGTTAAAAGGTATTAAAGAAGGCGGTACATTCTTACTAAATTCACCATATACAAAAGACGAAGCTTTTGCTCACTTAACTCGTGATATGCAACAAACAATTATTGATAAGAAAATCAAATTCTACAACGTAGATGCTGAAAAACTTATCAAAGAACAACCGGGCTTACGTGGCAAAGGTGCAAATACAGTTATGATGGTTGCATACTTCAAAGTTTCAGGAATTATTCCTTTTGAACAAGCTCTTGAAGGTATGAGAGAAATGACTAAGAAAACCTTTAAGAAAAAAGGTGATGATGTTGTAAACATGAACTTGGCATTGATTGATGCTGCAGTTAATGCAACTGAAGAAGTTCCTGTTCCTACATCATTAGATGGAATATGTCATGCTGAAGAAGTTAAACTTATTTCTGATGATGCATCTGATTTTGCAAAGAAAATCATTGAACCTTCCATGAGACAAAAAGGGGACGATATCCCTGTTTCTGCAATGAGTGTTGACGGTGTTATTCCAACAGGTACAGCTTGTTTGGAAAAACGTGGAATAGCTCCTCGCGTTCCTCATTGGAATCCTGAATTTTGTTTACAATGCGGAATCTGTGCCTCAGCTTGTCCGCACGCTGCAATCAGAACAAAATTAATTGAAAAAGAGAATTTAGCGGATGCTCCATCTTCTTTCAATACTGTTGAAGCCAAACCAAATGCAAACGGTGAACACTTCAAAGTTCAGGTATACTGTAAAGATTGTACAGGCTGTGGTGTTTGTTTAGATCAATGTCCTATGTCAAAAGTTGAAGGTAAACAGGTTCTTACTTGGTCAACGATTGAAAAAGAAGAAGAACTTTGCGAATCTGTAAACGAAAAATTCTTTGATGAATTACCTGATAACGTAATGGGCAAAAACACTACAAAAACAATTAAAGGCGCAATGCTTCGAAAACCGTTATTTGAATTCTCAGGTGCTTGCGCAGGTTGCGGAGAAACACCTTATGTTAAATTGGTTTCTCAATTGTTCGGAGAAAACGCAATTGTTGCAAACGCAACAGGTTGTTCTTCAATCTACTCAGGTACATTCCCAACAATTCCTTACACGACTAATAAGGAAGGTAGAGGACCGGCTTGGGCAAATTCATTGTTCGAAGATAACGCAGAATTCGGTTTCGGTATGAGATTAGCAGTAGACGCTAACAGAGCTACTTTAAAATCTTATGTTGAAAAAGTTCTTGAAAAAGAAGATGCTCCGGCTGATTTGAAAGAAGCTTTGTCAAATGCAATGGCAAATTGGGATAATTCAAAAACTGAAGAAGCCGTTAAAACTCAAGAAGCTGCGAAAGTTCTTATCAATAAATACGCAGAAGAATGCGGTTGCGAAACAATCAAGAAGATTAAAGAACTTGAAGACTACTTCACAGATAAATCAATTTGGATTATTGGTGGTGACGGTTGGGCAAACGATATCGGATACGGCGGTATTGACCACGTATTGGCTCAAAACAAGAACGTAAATATTCTTGTTCTTGATACAGAGGTTTACTCAAATACAGGCGGTCAAGCTTCTAAATCAACTCCAACCGGTGCGGTTGCAAAATTTGCTACAGGCGGAAAACCAACATACAAGAAAAATATGGGCTTGATGTCTATGTCTTATGGTTATGTTTACGTAGCATCAGTTGCTTTAGGTGCTGATAGAGGTCAAACTCTTAAAGCATTCCAAGAAGCTGAAGCATATAATGGACCATCAATCATATTTGCTTACGCTCCTTGTATCGCTCACGGTATTGATATGTCTAAGACTCAGACAGAACAAAAACGTGCAGTTGAAGCTGGTTACTACCCACTATACAGATACAACCCATCTCTTGAACAACCGTTCAGTTGGGATGCTAAAGATCCTAAAGGAAGCTATCAAGACTTTATCAGATCAGAAGGTCGTTACAAGTCATTGTTAAAGACTAACCCTGAAGCTGCAGAAGGCTTGTACGCTAAAGCGGAAGAAGATGCTGCAAAACGTATGGAAGTATACAAAGCAGTAGGCGAATTGATGAAATAGTTCATCATAAAATAAATATAATAGCTCCATCTATAATTAGGTGGAGCTATTTTTTATAATAAAAATGGCAGTTTGACTGCCATTAAAATTGTTCTTCACACTACCTATGAGGAATTTTTAAGCTTGGTCTGCAGCTTCTGCCGTAGCAAATTCTTCTGCAAGCCCATTCATTGGATTATTTAGTAATTCAATTTCTTCTCTATTTTTTGCATCCTGCATCAAGAAATCATTTTGCACAGACAATTCTCTTAATCTTGCTTGAGTAATTGCGGCTTGTTTTTCTTTTAATTCCGTATAGTTATTATAAAAGTCACGATTTTCTTTACCAACACTATGTATTGAGTGGAATAAACCTCCTAATAATAGCGCTGTCGGTGACCATTCAAGAGCAGTTTTGCCAATATCTTTTAGTGCAGGAGGAGTCTTTTCTGCTAATTTTAACAAGCTTCTTTTCATAGATTGAATAGTTTTGTCGTTATTTAAAAATTTATTAGCTTTAACTGCAACATTTTTCATAAATTTAGGAGCTTCAAGCGTTCCGAGTTTTGCAGATCCTTTTTGAACAAGAACGACAGCACCTATTGCAGCTGCAAGCATTGTTGCCATAGATAAAAATGGGTGTTCTTTGTCAAATTGTCTTACCTCAGGTGAGTTGTCTGCAAGTTTTCGTTTCCCGTATCCCAACAAGTCTATAGCTGCCAACGCTGCAGTCCATCCTGCAGCAACTTTAAGTCCGTTTGCAGCTCGAGCTGCCAAACCGCTAACCTTAGTTGAAAAGATTTTTGTATTTCCGCCTTTGCTCAACACTGCAGTTGCTAAACCAGCTGCTAGCGGAGCCGAATAAAATAAAGCGTTAGTAATATTTCTGCTTTTTTCATGGTTATATTTGGATGCTGTTTTCATATAAGCTACATCTCTAATAGCTTTGTCATCCATATTTATCAGCATATCAACGTTATCTCTGCGACCATTAAAACTTGGATTTACTGAAGATACTTGCATATACACACACCTTTCACAACACACTTGGGAATTTATTATACTATATCAAAAACCAAAAGTAAATTTTTTTGCTAAATTTTTGCTTATTTGTAAAAATTATTTACATTAATTTCTATTTAATTTATCATTATTTTATGAAAAATTTTTATATTCACTCTATGGGCTGTAAATCTAACCAATTTGAAGGTTCAATAATAAGAGAAAACCTTATAGATAATGGATTTATAGAAGTATCCGAAATAGAAAAAGCTGATATATACATTTTAAACTCTTGCAGTGTTACTCATAAAAGCGACAATGAAGCATTATACCTGCTAAGAAATGCAAAACACAAAAATCCAAACATAAAAAATATAATTACGGGTTGTGTCGCGCAGATAGAAAAAGAAAAATTATTAGAATATGACTTTGTTGATATGGTTATCGGAAACGATGAAAAATTAAATATTTACGAGCTTCTTCAGCATTCTTGTCATTCTGAGCGAAGCGAAGAATCTCAAAACAGATTTTCGCAGAGTGTCATATATGTATCTGATATAATGAAAAGAAATGTTTTTACAAATGCCATTCTTGAAAGTACAACAAAAACCAGAGCAAGCCTGAAAATTCAAGATGGATGTGACAATAGATGTTCATATTGCATAATTCCTTTTGCAAGGGGAAAAAGCAGAAGTGCAAGTTCAGATTTTGTTGTTGAACAGATAAATAAGTTTTCAAATCAAGGATTTAAAGAAGTCGTTTTAACAGGTATTCACATTGGTCAGTGGGGAAAAGATATAGGTAAAAATTTTATTGATTTAATTAAAGAAATTGAAAAAACAAATATAAAAAGATATCGTTTAGGTTCTTTAAATCCGCTTGAAATTAACGATGATTTGCTGGATTTGTTGAGTAAATCTGAAAAATTTTGTCCGCATTTTCACCTTTCCTTGCAATCAGCATGCGATAAAACTCTAAAATCTATGAATAGATTTTATAAGGTCGAAGATTATCTTAAACAAATAGAACAAATTAACAATTTGTTTGATTTGCCGTTTTTGGGCAGCGATATAATAACAGGTTTTGCGGGTGAAACAGATGAAGATTTTGAAACTACTGTGAACAATTTAAGACGCTCAGGACTTTCACAAATTCACACATTTCCATATTCTCAAAGAGAAGGCACCATAGGAGCTAACATGGAAAATCAGTTACCAGAAAGTATAAGACAACAAAGAGCAGAAATTGTAAAAGAAATATCTGCAGAAAAATTAAATTTATTTATAAATAAAAATATTGGACTTGAACAAGAAGTGCTAATAGAAAAAAAATCAGATAAAAAAACAGGTTTACTAAAAGGGATAACAAGAAACTATTTAACTGTTATTTTAAATACAAAAGATGATAATTTAAAAAACTCATTAAAAAAAGCCAAAATAACAGAATACAAAAATGGTATAATTTATGGCAAATTGATTTAACATTGTTGTTCTGCTGGTAAATTTATTGTATAATCCAATATATAAGAAGGGAAATCTATGGGATATAAAATATTATCAAAAAAAGAAATCTGTCCAAATCAATTTGAAATAACAATTGATGCTCCATATGTTGTTAGAAATGCAAAGGCAGGACAGTTTATTATATTCAGAGCTGATGAAAATTCTGAAAGAGTTCCTCTGACGATTGCAGACGTAAACAAAGAAAAAGGAGAATTAACACTTGTATTTATGGCAGTTGGATATTCGACAAAAAAATTAGCTGCAATAAATGTCGGAGAAGAAATTCATGATATAGTCGGACCTTTAGGGCAACCAACACATATTAAAAAATATGGAACAGTAGTTTGTTTAGCCGGCGGTTATGGTGCTGCGCCTTGTTATTTGATAGCAAAAGCTTTTAAAGAAGCAGGTAACAAAGTTTATATGATTATGGGTGCAAGGACAAAAGAGCTTATATTCTGGCAAGATAAAATGAAAGATGCTTGTACTGAATTGTTTATCACCACTGATGACGGAAGCTTGGGCGAAAAAGGATTTGTAACGCAAGTTTTGCAAAGAATAATGGATAATGAAAAGGTTGATTATGCCATAGCCGTCGGACCAATGCCAATGATGAGAGCAGTGGCGGATTTAACCAGAGATAAAGGCATTTATACTGAAGCAAGTATGAACCCTATTATGGTTGATGGCACCGGAATGTGCGGAGCATGCAGAGTTACGGTAGGCGGTGAAACAAAATTTGCGTGCGTTGATGGACCTGATTTTGATGCTCACAAAATTGATTTTGATGAGGTTATCAACAGGACTCGTATTTACAAAGATCAAGAAAGAAAACGTGACGAAAACTGTAATTTGTTAAAACAAGCTACATAAAAGAAGGAGAGTTAATTATGGCCAAAAATATTCCTCTATGCCCGTTGATGAGTGCGGGTGCTGAAATAGACAGAGTTTGTACTCAAGAAAGATGTGCATGGTATATGAATAATGTAAAAAAGTGTTCAATGTATCTTTTAGCATTTAACGCATTACAAGAATCTACAGATAGGCAAAAAATTTCTAAATAAATATGAAAATAGTTGTTTGTATAAAACAAGTTCCTGATACAACCGATATAAAGTGGACCGAGAATAATACTATGCAAAGAGAAGGGGTTGAAAGTATAATTAACCCTTATGATTTGTATGCGATTAATGAAGCCGTAAAAATAAAAAAACAAATTCCGGAAACCGAAATTATTGTTTTAACTATGGGTCCATATCAAGCTGTTGATATATTAAAAAAAGCAATTGCACTTGGTTGTGACAGAGGAATATTATTATCGGATAAAAAATTTGCAGGTGCAGATACGTACGCTACAGCTCACACACTATCTCAAGCAATAAGAACGAAAATTCCTGACTTTAATTTGATATTATGTGGTCAGTTTGCAATAGATGGCGATACAGCTCAAACAGGGCCCAGCGTTGCTTCTCAATTAGGAATTCCTCAAGTTACGTTTGTAAAAAAATTGGAAAAATATGAGGAAAATTCTGTATATGCAACAAGATTTTTAGAAGATGGTATAGAAACAGTAAAAGCTGAATTTCCTGTACTGATTTGTATATTGCAAGGAGATCAAGAACCGCCAAGACCAACTATAAACGGTATAATAAAAGCAAACCAAACAAATGTTGAAATTTTAGGCATTGACGATATTAATCTTTCTTATGAAAATGCAGGAATAAAAGGCTCTCCAACATACGTTAGCCGTGCATTCAGACCTGAACACAATAAAGGACAATGCAAATTTGCGAAAGAACCGGCATTATTTGCAGAAATAATAAGGAATTGTATTAATGAGTAGGATTCTTATATATGCAGAAATAACACGTGACAATTATCTACACACTGTAGTATTTGAGTTGGCAAACAAAGCTCAAGAATTAGCTCAGAAAATGGGTGGGGCGGAGGTTATTGCTCTGCTTATTTGTAAAACAGGCTTGTCTGAAAATTTTAAGGAAGCATTTGTAAATTCCGGTTTTGATAAAGTTTATATAGCGGAAGATTATAGATTTACTTATTATTCTACAGAATTATATGCAAAAACTGCAATTGAAATGATACAAGAAATTTCGCCGGACATAATATTAATCGGCGCAACAACGCAAGGAAGGGATATTGCACCAAGAATTTCTGCAACATTACATACAGGCTTGACTGCAGATTGTACAGGACTTGATATAAACGAACAAGGTAAACTCGCCGCTACACGTCCGACATTCGGCGGTAAATTAATGGCAACTATTTTGTGTAAAACAATTCCGCAAATGGCTACTGTCAGACCAAAGGTCTTTAAACCGGCATCAAAAAATAATGTTAAAAATACTGAATACATATACAAAGAAGTTCAAATTGCTGATATTAAGCGAAAAGTTGAATTTGTGGATTTTGTAAAAGTTTTGGATAGCAACATTAATGAATTGGACAGCGCAAAAATAATTATAGCAGGCGGCAAGGGTATGAAAAATGAAATGGGTTTTGCACTTATAAGAGATTTTGCAAAAGTTCTTGGAGCTGCTGTAGGTGCAAGCAGAGATGCTGTTGAAATGGGACTTGCTCCTCAAAATATACAAATTGGTCAAACAGGAAAAACTGTTACTCCAAAATTATATATAGCCTGCGGGATTTCCGGTGCTATACAGCACACTGTAGGAATGAGTGAATCGGATAAAATTTTGGCAATTAATACAGATCCAAATGCCCCTATTTTTGACATATGCGATTATGGTATTGTAGGAGATGCTTTTGAAATAATTCCCGAATTGATAAAACATTTCAATTAATTTTGTGCTAAAATTTATAAGTAACTTATAAGGAGAAGGGATATGAATAGAGTTGTTGTGGGTGCACAGTGGGGAGATGAAGGTAAAGCTAAGATTACCGATTTATTGGCTCAAGATGCGGATTTAATTATAAGGTATCAAGGTGGTTGTAATGCCGGCCATACGGTTGTTGCACATAATAAGACTTTTAAATTTCATTTAATTCCTTCAGGTATTTTATACAAAGATAAAACTTGTTTTATAGGCGCAGGAACTGTTGTTTTGCCTGAATATTTTGAGGAAGAAATTAAAGGTTTAATTGAAGAAGGAATTGATGTTTCCGGTTTAAAAATTAATCCTTTGGCATCTATTACAATGCCTTGGCATACAGAAGTTGACGGATATTCTGAAAGTACAGCCGGCAAGGGGAAAATTGGAACTACCAAAAAAGGAATAGGACCAACATATACAGACAAAATGGCTCGTATCGGTTTAAAGATAGGTGATTTGTATAACGAAGAATCTCTATCTGAAAAACTTGACATTATTTTACCATTGAAAAATAAGCAACTTAAAGAAGTTTATGGATTGAAAACTTATACAAAGGATGACGTAATGTCATTATGCAAGAAATATGCTGAAATTTTCAAACCTTATGTATGCTTTGATTGGCAAAAAGTGTTGGAGGATGCAAAACGCAATAATAAAACCGTATTGTTTGAAGGCGCTCAAGGCGTAATGCTTGATATAGATTATGGGACATATCCTTTTGTAACATCTTCAAATCCAATAGGTGGAGGAGCTGCTACAGGCTCAGGCTATGGGCCAAAAATGATTGATGAAGTTATTGGAGTTGCTAAAGCATATGTAACAAGGGTAGGAGAAGGTCCATTTGTAAGTGAATTAAAAGATGATACAGGTATAAAAATCAGAGAAATCGGGCATGAATATGGAGTAACAACAGGTAGACCTCGCCGATGCGGTTGGTTTGATGCCGTAACAATGAAGTATGCTGTTTTAGTTGGAGGATTGACCTCTGTTGCTCTTACTAAAATTGATGTATTTGATACATTTGACGAGATAAAAGTTTGTACTGCATATAAAGATACTCGTGATGGAAAAGTTTATACAAATTATCCTACTGATGTATTTATGCATAAATATCTTGAACCGATTTATGAATCTTACAAAGGTTGGGGAGAAGACATTACAGGAATCAGAGAATATGACAAACTTCCTGAAAATTGTAAAAAATATCTTTCAAGACTTGAAGAAATTTTGGAAGTTCCAATATCTATAGTCAGTGTCGGACCGGATAGAGAACAGACAATTTTCAGGAAATAATTAACTTGAAAACTCCCGCCATATTGGGCGGGAGTTTTTTTAATCTTCATTAATAGTAGAAATTTTGAGATTTATCGGTTTTTTCGCTTCTTTGAGCACGTGTTTTTCGCCAGTCTGTTTTACTTTTTTAAATTCAGAGCTTTTAGCTGAAACCTTTATCTCATTTTTCGGGTTTTCAACTTTTTCTATATTTTTGTGATTTTTTCCGATAGCCCATCTCATACCTGCTGTAAGTGATATACCGTTACGTCCTCCGTTCTGAACCATAGCTTGTCCGTATGCTGTAAAGTTGTCTTTAACTTTCTTTTGAATACCGATTCCATATTGAATATATGGTCTTATACTCATATTTGGAAGATGTACACCGTTTGCTGTTACGTCAGATTTGTTCAAAACATTCCAAACCATATTAACTCCGATATATGGCTGCCATCCGTTTTTGGTGTTCATAATGAATTTAACACCGGGTGACAACTGTAAGTTGTTGAACGGTTTTGATTCAATATTAACACCTGCGGCATTTTTGAAATCAAAAGTTTTTACGAAAGTATAACCAATGAATATATTTGGTTGAATAATATATCTTCCGCCTTTGAACTCAATGTTGTAACCTGTTTTGTTGCCAATACCTGCAAGAAGAGAAGTATTGTTTTCGTGACCGTACATTGTGTCGCTTTGGCTGACTGTAGCACCTGTTGAAATTGTTGTTGCGTTGAAGAAGTTGCCCTTGTATAACGATAATGTTCCTCCGATAAGTCCGCCGTTTTGATAGGTATCAACATTTGAATAGTGCATACTTGCACCATTGTAGCCGATATATCCTGTCCAATTGCGAGTCCATCCTTTTTTAAGTTCTTTAAAATCTGTATCGTATCCGACTAATGTTCCGTAGCTGATTGTTCTGACAGCAGGTCCGTTGTCGAGCGGAATGTTTTCAAAACTTGCATAAGGTTTTACCCAGACAGTAGTTGTATCAACAGGTTGGTAAAGAGGGTTTGTACCTCCTGTAAGCTCGCTTTGTTCTATTGCATATTTGTTTCTGTCAATCAACGCTTTTCTGTCAATTGATGGCATATCCATAAAAGAATCGGAACTTGCAAAAGAATAGTTGAAAGTATTTTGCATAGTTGCCATTGCACCAGCCTGAGCTGCAACGGGTGCTTCAATAACAGCGGGGTTGAAATTTCCTCCTCCGCCGTTTGCACCTCTTGCAAACATGAAGTAACCTTTGTTGTCATCTTCATCTATCATATATTTAACGTCATATTTGTATATTGGCGAATAAGAAACAGTTTTTACGGTTGTATCTACGTTGTTTGCAAGATCTTCTTCTGCAAAGAATATTTTTGTATTTTCTTTTTCTGCATCGTTTAGAAGGTTCATACCGCTAACTGTAAGTTTCGCACCGTCTGTGATTGTGTAATTATTTCCTGTTTCTATATGGTCCATTTGCTCATTGACTAAATCTACATCTGCGACAAATTTTGTGTTACTGTTCAATGCTAAAGAATTAAATTCGTATGTGTGAATGTCGTTGTTAACTGTGTTGATTGTTGTGTTGTCAAAACCGACATTTGCGTTTTTAATATCGTTATACAAATACATTGTACCTGTGCCGTCACCTTCAATGTTTACTGTGTAGCCGTCGGTACCGTTGATGTTGTCATACATGTACATTTTACCGTTGTTGAATTGTTGGAGATTTAATTTTTTATCTGCACCATCAACCCAAATTGCTTGGTAATCTTTTTCACCATCTCCTACTTGGACATAGTTATCTTTGAAGGTTGATGTGCCGTTATCTGCAATAACATTTAGGTCTTTATTTGTCCAAATAGCACCACCTTGGGCAGTTCCTGATTCAGATTTGGCATAGTTGCCGATGAAATTAGAATCTTCAATATTCATTGTGCCTGAATTATATATTGCACCGCCCTGCGACTGCGCATGATTGGCAATAAAGTTTGAATTAACAATACCGCCTGAAAAGTTTTCATTTTCATCAATAAAACCTATAGTTGAATTATTATTTCCAATTGCACCACCCTTGTTTGCTGAATTACCTAAAAAATTAGCTCCGATAATATTATCAATCCGACCAGACCAAACATTTAGGAGTGCACCACCTTGATTCCTTCCAGTATTTAAAGCATATGTTCCCTTTAGATTGTGAACAGTTCCTCCGGAATTTTCAAGCGCACCACCACCATCATTTCCGGAATTGGCAATATATGTCCCGTCTAATGTGTCGATTGTTCCCCCCACATTATTTAGGACACCGCCAGATCCGTTTGAATGATTACCAATAAAATTACCTGTTATTAATTCAGAATGAGTTCTATTACTAATTGCACCACCACCATAAGCAGCAGTATAGTTCCCGATATAATTACCAGTAATTAGCTCTGTAGGAGGGTTTGGGTTACTATTAAATATTGCGCCACCAGACAAATACGCACCACTTCCTATGAAATTGGCATCTACAGATGTAATATCTACACCACTACCGATTACACCACCATTACTATGACCATAACCATTTATAATAAAATCACCTGTATAGTTATTGTCAATTTGTGTTCCGTATACTTTCTCATTGCCTGTACTTTGAATCGTTAATCTGTACGTTTCCGGATTCCAAGTGTAAGTTAGAGTTTGCTCCCCACTTGAATCAACATAAGTAGTTTTTGTTATATCGAGATATTTTGTTTGGCTTGTTAATTCATTTGTCAATGTATTCCATGAGTATATCGGCACTTCAATGGTTGTATTTGCATCTACTGTATTATCTTTCAACGTAAAGCCGCTTCCATCCCCAAGTGCATCAGGAACATCGAAAGTAATTATTTCCGTAGCAAAGCCTGTAGCCATTCCCATGTCCTCCCTTGAGGGGAGGACCGAAATCTTTGATTTCGAGGTGGGTGTATACCCCGCCCCTGCATTCGTACGGCTTGCGCCTACGAATGCTTCCCCGCCCTCAAGGGGTGGGGATATTAATTCATCTGCAAAACAATATGTACCAAAACTCAAACCTATAAAAGTAGCCAATACGAGAGCTTTAAGAGTTACCCCCCCCCCCGAAAACATGACTACATGCGGGTTTTACACAACATATATTTTTCATGACCAATATCCTCTAATATCTACATTCACATTTTCTCAAATCGGACATGATTTCCTAAAACTTTAATAATTTGAGTAAATGTTTTACAATCGTTAATATTGGATATCCTGTGAAGATATCTTATAGATATACCTTTCCCAAATCTAATTATTTAATAACATTGTTTTAATTAAGCTTTACAAAAGCTTCATCAACAACAGATTGCGGATCGGGATTAAATTCGGATTTGCTTTGTGTTGAAAGCCACAGTAAATATTCAATATTACCCGAAGGCCCTTTTATTGACGAATAAGTTAGACCATTGATAAAATATTCCAAATCTTTTGCGTAATTTATTACTTTATTTATAACTTCAATATGAACAGCTTTATCTCTAACAACCCCGCCTTTTTCAACTTTTTCTTTCCCAGCTTCAAATTGAGGTTTTATAAGTAATATCATTTCGTGAAAATCTTTTGATAAAAGTTTTTTTAGATTATCCAAAACTTTTGTAAGAGAAATGAATGACAAATCGCTGACCAACAAATCAGCTACAGGGTCATTTGGGAAATAAATATCCTCAAAAGCACAATTCTTAAGATTAGTTTTTTCAATCGTCTTTACTCTTGTATCAGACCTGATTTTCCAATCCAATTGTCCATAACCCACATCTGCGGCAAAAACAAATTTTGCACCGTTTTGTAAAAGACAATCCGTAAACCCTCCTGTTGAAGCGCCTGCATCAAGACAAATTCTGTCTTTTATTACAACGGGAAACACATCCAATGCTTTTTTTAGCTTAAATCCGCCACGAGACACAAACGGCATTGATTTCACAACAATATCATATTCTTTTGACGGGTTTATTTGAAATCCGGCTTTGGTAATATATTCGTCATTAATTTTTACCTGACCGGCAAGGATTGCTGCAGAGGCTTTGCTTTTGGTCTCAAAGTAACCTAAGTCTGTAAGATATTTGTCTAATCTCTCTTTCATAACCCAAATACCTTTATAGCATTTTGAGTTGTAGTCTCAGCAATTTCACCAAATTCTACTCCCCTTAAAGATGCAATTTCTTCTGCTACATATTTTAGATACGCAGGCTGATTCTCTTTTCCTCTAAAGGGTACAGGTGCGAGATATGGTGCATCAGTTTCCAGCAATAATTTATCAAGCGGTACTATTTTTGCAACTTCTTTCATTTTTACTGCATTTTTAAAAGTAACAACACCACCCAAAGCCAAATACCAACCTTCTTTTAAACATTCTTTAGCAAATTCGGCACTACCGGAAAAACAGTGCATAACGATATCTGAGCCTTTGTTATATTCTTTAAGAATATCGAAAGTATCTTTATGAGCATCTCTATCATGTATAGAGATAGGTAATCCTAATTCATTTGCAAGTTTAATTTGTTTTATAAAAACTTCTTTTTGCAGATCATTAAAAGACTTATCCCAATAATAATCTAAACCTATTTCGCCTATAGCAATAATTTTTGGATGTTTTGAATATTCTTTTATTTTATCAATTAAATCGTCATTCCAATCTTTTACTTCAGTCGGATGCACCCCAAGCATTCCGTATAAATTAACATGAGTTTCTACCATTGACATTACAACATCTATATCTTTAGGGTATGCTGACGGAATTATTATTTTATCAATCCCGTTTTCTTTAGCATTTTTAAAAATATCTTCCAAAGAAATACTTTCTATCATATTAATATGTGAATGAGTATCTATCATACATAAATTATAACACAACGATATTATAAATTTGTTGTATAAATAAAAATGTTATACTAAATGTTGTTGCGGGGCTTATGCCGCCCCTGCACCCCTGCAGTGTCTTTCTTTTATCGAAAAG
>CAMPBE010000013.1 GCA_946636615.1 uncultured bacterium
CAAATGTTTCAGAAGATGCATTGAGGCACTTGGATGAACGTGGTATTGTTCGTATCGGTGCAAGAGTTTATGCTGACGATATTTTGGTTGGAAAAGTTACACCGAAAGGTGAATCAGAACATCCGCCTGAAGAAAAATTGTTGAGAGCTATCTTCGCTGAAAAAGCAAGAGATGTTAAAGATAATTCTTTAAGAGTTCCTCACGGAGAAGGCGGCAGAGTTCTCGATGTTAAGGTATTTGACAGAGAAAAAGGTGACGAATTGCCACCGGGTGCAAATACAGTAATAAGAGTTTACATTGCTCAAAAACGTAAAGTATCTGTTGGTGATAAACTTTCAGGTCGTCACGGTAACAAAGGTATAGTATCTCGTATCTTGCCTAAAGAAGATATGCCATTCTTGCCAGATGGTACTCCTGTAGATATCGTATTAAATCCGCTGGGTGTTCCTTCTCGTATGAATGTTGGTCAGACTTACGAATTGCTGCTAGGTTTGGCTGCATACTTAAGTGGAAACTACTATGAAGCTCCTTCTTTCGATGAAAGATACGGTGACAACCAATCTGAAAAAGCAACTAAAGAAGAATTAATTAAAGGTATTAAGGCTTCGGGTTGCGATTGGGTAAACGAAGATGGTAAGGTAAGATTGATAGACGGCAGAACCGGTGAACCGTTTGATGAACCTGTTGCAGTTGGTCTTTCTTATATATTGAAACTTGTTCACCTTGTAGATGATAAAATTCACGCAAGATCTACAGGTCCATATTCATTGGTAACTCAACAGCCTTTGGGTGGTAAAGCTCAATTCGGCGGTCAGAGATTCGGTGAAATGGAAGTTTGGGCATTAGAAGCATACGGTGCTGCTTATACTCTGCAAGAAATGTTAACTATCAAATCAGATGATGTTAACGGACGTAACAGAGCATATGAAGCAATCGTTAAAGGCGATAATATTCCAAGACCTGGTATTCCTGAATCATTCAAGGTACTTGTAAGAGAATTGCAAAGTATCGGTTTGGATATCACGGTTGCGAAGAAAGACGGTGCGGAAGTGGATTTGATGACTGATATGGACGATTTGAGAAAATCTGCTCCAAGAAGAGTTCTGTCAGATATGGATTCAGAACTTCTGAACATCAATTTCTTTGAAACACCGACTACATTTGGCGATATTTAATAATATAAAGGCAAGAGGTTTACCTCTTGCCGATAAAAAAGGAGAATTACAGAAATGTCAACAAGCATAGATTATTTTGACTATATACGAATTAGTATCGCGTCGCCTGAAAGGATTTTGAAATGGTCATACGGCGAAGTTACTAAACCGGAAACAATTAACTACCGTACATTGAAACCGGAACGAGATGGTTTATTCTGTGAAAGAATTTTTGGACCATCAAAAGATTGGGAATGCTATTGCGGTAAATATAAAAGAGTAAGACACAAAGGTATTATCTGCGAACGATGCGGTGTAGAAGTTACAGACAGTAAAGTAAGACGTCAGAGAATGGGTCATATTAAACTTGCTGCCCCTGTTTCTCATATCTGGTTTTTGAAAGGTATTCCTTCATATTTAGGTTTACTTTTAGATATGACTTTGAAAGATCTTGAACAAGTAATTTATTTCAACAGTTATGTTGTTCTTGATCCTGCAGATAGCGAATTTAAAAAGCTTCAGTTATTAACAGAAGAAGAATATGATGATTATATGGCAGAGCACGAAGAGTCTGAACTTAGAGTAGGTATCGGTGCTGAAGCTATTAAAGAACTTCTTTCTGAAGTAAATACAAAACAATTGGCTGAAGAAATTAGAGCAGAACTTGCTGATGGTGTAAATTCTGTTCAAAAGAAAAGTAAATTAATTAAACGTTTAAGATTACTTGATTCTTTAATTTCGTCAGAAACTGATCCAACTTGGATGATTATGGATGTGCTTCCTGTTACACCACCTGATTTGAGACCTATGGTTCAATTGGATGGTGGCCGTTTTGCAACTTCTGATTTGAATGATTTGTACAGACGTGTAATTAACAGAAACAACCGTTTGCAAAGATTGTTGGAAATGGGTGCTCCTGAAATTATCGTAAGAAACGAAAAAAGAATGTTGCAAGAAGCTGTTGATGCTTTGATTGACAACGGTCGTAGAGGTAGAACTGTTGTTGGTCCAAATAACAGAGCTCTTAAATCATTATCAAATATTATTGAAGGTAAACAAGGTCGTTTCCGTCAAAACTTGTTAGGTAAACGTGTTGACTACTCCGGTCGTTCAGTTATCGTTGTAGGTCCTCAATTAAAATTGAATCAATGTGGTTTGCCAAAAGAAATGGCTATCGAATTGTTTAAACCTTTTGTAGTTAATAAATTGATTGAACGTGGATATGTTCAAAATATAAAATCAGCAAAGAAAAAGATTGAAAGATCTGACGCAGTTGTATGGGATATCTTAGAGGAGGTAATTGAAGGACATCCTGTTCTATTGAACCGTGCCCCAACTCTTCACAGATTAGGTATTCAAGCATTTGAACCGAAATTGGTAGAAGGACGTGCTATTCAACTTCATCCGTTAGTATGTACAGCTTTCAACGCTGACTTTGACGGTGACCAGATGGCTGTTCACGTTCCACTTTCAATTGAAGCTCAAACCGAAGCAAGAATGTTAATGTTGGCTACTAACAACATTCTAGCTCCTGCTACAGGTAAACCAATCATTACTCCTACTCAGGATATGGTCTTGGGTATGTATTACTTGACTATCTTGAAAAATCCGGAAATGGAGCCAAAAGGTTATTTCTACAACTTCCAAGATGCTATTTCAGCTCTTGAAGTAGGTGTAATTGATTTGCACGACAAAATCGTTGTTAGAGATGAACACGGTGACAGAATTGAAACTACAGCCGGAAGAATAATCTTCAACGAAGCTGTAAGAAACGCACTTGCATAATGTTCTTTAAAACAAAGCAGGTGCGAAGAGGACAAGTTCCTCAGTGCTCGAAAAAAATAATCAAAATACCTCGAGTGCGTTAATTATTAAAAGCCGCTAATAAAAATATATTATAGATTATAGAAAATTTATAAAAGGCGGTACTACGAAAATCGTAAGCTATAATAAAAAAAGGAAAATATAAATGGAAACATTACATGCACATGGTAAAAAAACTGTAGATTTCATTAACAAGCAAATGGACAAAAAAGGTTTGAACAATTTGCTTGCTCAAATGTATCTGGAGTTTGGCGGAGCAAAAACCGCAGAATTGGCTAACAGCCTAAAAAACCTTGGCTACAGATATGCAACCAAATCCGGTACAACTATTTCTATCGCTGATTTGCAAGTTCCTGAAGCTAAGAAAGAAATGTTGAAAGATGCTGAAAAAGAAATTGAAAAATCAACAAACAGATATTTAAAAGGTGAAATTACCGAAGTTGAAAGATACACAAAAGTTATTGACACTTGGTCTGAAACGACAGCTAAACTGACAGCATCGGTTGTTGAAAATTTTGACAGATTGAACCCTGTATATATGATGGCATTCTCTGGTGCGAGAGGTAACTTATCTCAGGTATCACAGTTGGTTGGTATGAGAGGTTTGATGGCTGATGCGCAAGGTCAAATTATCGACTTGCCGATTAAGTCAAACTTTAAAGAAGGCTTATCCGTTACAGAATACATCATTTCATCTTATGGTGCAAGAAAAGGGTTAGTAGATACAGCATTAAAAACAGCAGACTCTGGTTATTTAACAAGACGTTTGGTTGACGTTGCTCAAGATGTTATTATTCGTGCTGATGATTGTCATACTGATAAATATATCAATATGAAACCTATTACAGACGGTGATAATGTTATTGTTCCGTTGATTGACAGATTATTAGGCAGAACTATTGCTGAAGATATTAAAGATACTGATGGTACGGTTCTTGTCTCTGCAGGAACTACAATGAACAGAAGCGATGTCAAAAAAGTTGCACACTTGAACTTACAAGAATTAAAAGTTCGTTCAGGTTTGACTTGCGGACTTGAATACGGTATTTGCCAAAAATGTTACGGTTGGGCAATGACAACTCAAAAACTTGTTGATATCGGTGAAGCTATCGGTATTATTGCTGCTCAGTCAATCGGTGAACCTGGTACTCAGTTGACAATGAGAACATTCCACACAGGCGGTGCGGTTGGCGTTAAAGATGCAATAAAAGAAGTTATTGCAAATATTGACGGTGAAGTTGTTTCTACAGTAAAAACAAGAGAATTGAGAACACGTCACGGTGATGTTGTTAATATTTCAAATTACGAAACTGATATTGAGATTAAAGGTGCTAAGAAAACTGAGAAATATCATATTCCTGCGGGTTCTACAGTATTCTTTACTAACGGTATGAAAGTTAAAAAAGGCTTTAAATTAGCTCAATACGAACCTGCATCTCAAGGGTCTTCTTCTCGTTTGACTGAAAAAGCTACAAAGGATATTACATCTGATTTGTCAGGTGAAGTATTATTTGAAGATTTTGTTGCAGATGAAAAGAAAGACAGACAAGGCAACATTTCAAGAACAACAAATAAACAAGGTATTATTTGGGTTCTTGGTGGTGATGTATACAACCTTCCTGGCGGTTCAAAAGTTCTTGTTAAAGATGGTCAAAAAGTTAAAGAAGGTGAAAAACTTGCAGAAACATTGACTATCTGCGAACATGGCGGTGAAGTCCGTTTTGGTGAAGATTTAGCTATTGAAGATGTTAAATTTGAGGGTAAAAATATTAAGAAGATTGTTCAAGGTAAAGAATTGACAATTGTTATTGCTTCTTTGCAGCCCGAAAATGCTTCATTTGAACAAACTAAGAAAGAACAAATCTGGACAGTTAATAAAACAGGTGAAAAATATATTGTTAAGGCTCCTGTAGATACTACAGTTGAAAACGGTATGATTATTGCCGAACTTGTCGATGATGAATGTGCAGTTACATCTTCAGGTGAAATCAGATATGTTGATGTTGAGGTTGATGAAAATCAAATTATTACAAAACCGGGTAAAGTTGTATTTATTCCGGAAGAAGTTCATCAAATCAACAAAGATTCAACTTTAAAAATGGTAGATAACGGAACAAAAGTTACTGCCGGAACTGAGGTTGTAAAGGATATATACTGTCATATTGACGGTATTGTTGAATTTAAAGAATACAATGATGTAATTCACGAAATTACGATTCGTCCGGGAGAAATTCATTCGTTACCGAGCGTTTCTGAATTAAAAGTAGACGAGGGTGAAGTTGTCAAGAAGGGTACTATAATTGCTGATGGTATAAAAGCTAAAGAAACTTCTATCGTTACAATTATGGATTCATCAATGGATGATTTGGATATTGATGATTTGGATGAAGAATTAGATGGCGGTTTGTCATTAGATGAAGATTCTATTTCAAATCAACCAATTCAAATCCTTGTAAGACCTGTTCAAGTATTGGATGTTGAACAAAAGAATGTTTCAATTAAATTTAATACTTCAGACAGCTTGATTGATATTGTGCCTGTTACTCAGTTGCAATATAAAGATGGTGCAAGGGTTAGAAATCTTGATGGCTCAACAATTACAAGAACAAGTTTAGTTCTTCAAATGCAAGGTTATCTGTCACACTTAAAAGGTATGGTTGAATTGGATAGCAAGAATGCTTTGAGGATAGTTGTTCTTGAAAACTTAATTGTTCGTCGTGAATTTGAAGGCAATTCTAAATTGATGTCTTCTTTGCAAACTGAATTATTAGTAAAAGACGGTCAAACAATTGATCCAAAGACACCTGTTGCAAAAACTCAGGTTTTGGCAATTAACGATGGTGTTGCATCTATAAAGAGTGATGATGAAGATGCAAGAAGATTATTGTTAACAAGTTCTACTTATGAAACTGTAGTTCCTATAAAAGGAAAAGCAAAAGTTAAAAAAGGAGAATTTGTAAGACTTGATTCAGTGTTAGCTGATAGTGACGAAAAATCAACAGTATCAGGTATGGTAACAGCTGTTAATAAAGGTGAAATTACAATTAGAAACGGTCGTCCATACTTGATTAGTCCGGGTACTATGTTGCAGGTTGATGCCGGAGCATTGGTTCTACGTGGTGATAACATTGCGACTTTGGTATTTGAAAGACAAAAAACAGGCGATATCGTTCAAGGTCTTCCGAGGGTTGAAGAACTTCTTGAAGGTCGTAAACCAAAGGACTGCGCTATCTTAGCCGAAGAAGACGGTGTTGCTGAAATTGTTACAGATGAAGATTTACCGAGACTTTATCTTGTAAATGATAATGGCAGAACTGAAATCAAATACGCAATTGATGCTAATATCATTGTTCAAAACAATCAAAAGATTACAAAAGGTCAGCCTTTAACAAGCGGTCCTTTGAATCCACATGATATTATCAGACTTTGCGGACCTGAAGCAGCTCAACAATACCTTGTGGATGAGGTACAAAGAGTATATCGTTCTCAAGGTGTAGAAATTGCTGATAAACACGTTGAAATCATCGTAAGACAAATGACTAAAAAAGTTAAAATTGTTGATGCTGGTGATACAACATTGTTACCTGGCGAACTTGTTGAAATGCAAACATTCGAAAAAGAAAACAAAGAAGCTGAAGAAAAAGGTGTAGCTCCTGCAACTTGTGAGTACATGTTGTTAGGTATCACAAAAGCTTCTTTGAATACAGAATCATTTATTTCAGCAGCGTCATTCCAGGAAACAACAAGAATTCTTACAGAAGCTGCAGTTGACGGTAAGAAAGACTTGTTAAGAGGCTTGAAAGAAAACGTAATTATTGGTCGTTTGATTCCTGCCGGAACAGGTTTCCATCACTTGTCAAATGCAAATGAAGAAAAGGAAAGAGAAGAAAGAAAACGCGCAGTTGCTCAAAGAAATCAAGCTCGTAAACCATCTGCAATTTTGGAAGAAATTGAAGGTATGTTTGGAGCTCCTGATTTTCAATTAGGCGATGAAGAATAATTTCTTTATAAATATAAAGGACAGTCAATATGATGACTGTCCTTTTTTTTTGTGCAAAAAAAACCGCTTTCTTTATGAAAACGGTGAAAAATTTGTAGGGGAAAAATTAAATTGGAGTTAAATATAATTAGATTAAATGTAATGCCTGTTTATTTGCCATTGCAATAAAACTCATCTGCTCTAGCAACATTTCCGAACGGTCTTCATATGGTTGATTATTATTTACTGTAACCTGATTGTCGTAAATATTTTTCAATTTGTCGTCAATTTTTGTCAAATTTGCAACAGCCATTTGAACCTCTCTTCTTATTAGTTATCTCTTATGTATATATAAAGTATATACAAATTTTTAAATTTCACTTTTTAAATATCTTGTTACATTTCTTTACAATGTTTTTTAAAAGTCAATTTATTAGAACGAAATGTTTTTATATTTATATAGGGGAAACTATGCTCGACAATAATGTCAACAAAAATCAGCAACAAATAGCTTATCAAGCAATGCAATCTGGAATGCCTGATCAAAATTCGGTTCCAATGGAGGCTGGCATTCAAGCTAATCCGGAATTACTTAAGGAAGAAATTCAGGATACTTATGTTGCAAATAGAGTGTCATCAACAACAGATGACCCTAAAGCAATGCTTTATACGGCAGGAATAGCTGTTCCTACTTGGTTTGCAATTTCTCAAGGAATGGATGTTTATGCAAAACATTCTCGTGGTGATTATGAAAAAACTGTTCATGGGAAAATAGGACAATTTGGGGACAGAGTTTCAAACTATATTTCTAACAGTTCTTTTGGAAAATCAAGTTTTGCTAATTATTTAAGAAATACATATTCATCATTTAAAGGTTTTATAAAAAATAAAGTAGTTGCTAATTCTCGTATTTTAAAAGCATTTGCTTATACTCCTTCTAAACCGGAACTTGATATGGTTAAAGGCCAAGCTGAGGGTGGGGTTGGTTTTGTTGGTTTTGATTGTCATCAGCACAATGAAGAATTTGTAAAGCCTTTGAAAGATATTAAAAATCTGGGCTGCTATGGTGGTACTTCTGCAGATATAAGTAAATATGAAACTTTATTAAAAAATGCAACAACTAATGAAGCAAAAATGGAAATTATGCAGAATGCAGAATTCGAAATTCTAAGAAAAAATCAAGTTAATAATCCGGGTCTTATATCTTTAGATGAGTTTAAAGCTTTATCAAATGAAGCTAAAACAAAGCTTTTGCAAGACATAAAAGCAAGAGAATGGGGATATAGAGATTTTTCACATTTAGAACAAGTCGGAAAGAATATGTCAGACCATCTTGATGATGTTATAAGAGCTGCCAAAAAAGCAAATCCAAAGATGTATGCTTTGATGACCGGTGTGGCAGGCGGTATAAAACATAAATTGTTTGGTCGTGATGTTTATGCTTCTGAAACATTAAATAAAATGGCAGCATTTGCAGGTGATACAAATAATCCAAAAATTCGACAAGCTCTTATTGATGCCGGTATGGATAAAAAAGTTGCAAAAACGGCTTTAGGTAAGTGGCTGACAAAATATACAAATTTGCTTATGGAAGGCGCTACAAACAGAGTTGCAGGAGGTAAACTTGTGGCAATTGCGCAGGCTGCATATTTGGCTGATGTAATTTATAAGTCAGCAAAGGCTGAAGGTGGCATAGGTGAAAAGGCTAAATCATTTGCTGAAAGATTTACAGAAATGGTTGCTTTCTTCGTTTGTATGCCGCTGGCAATTCAATTAATGCACAAAATTGGTGGTTTGCAGTATGCGGGTATGACTCCTGAACAAGTTGCAAAATATAGAGAACACTTAAAGATTCATAATGAAAGAGCAATGAAAGGTGGATTTTTAAGTAAGGATGCTTGGAAAGCAAGCCGTGATAATTTGAGAAATGAATTAAAAGCAGGAGTTAAAAATCCATTTACTAATCTTTGTAAGCGAATTGGCAGGATTGTGTCTGTCGGCTTAGAACAGATTAGACCTTATGATGCAAAAGATATTGCTGATGTTGCAAAAGACGGAACTAAGACTTATAGAAGTGGTATTATGAGTAAAGTTAGAGATTTATTCAGACATCCTAAGTTTGGCTTGAAGCAAATGGCAGGTTATCCTATGAGAATAGCTTTGGGTATGTTTATTTTGCTTCCAATGTTTAATAAAATAGCAGTAAAAGGCTCGCATTTGATATTTGGCAAACCTAAAAATTCTGTTCTTGATGAAGGAAAAGAAGAAGACAAGCAAGTACAAAGTCAGACTCAAATTCCTCCTCAACTGTTAAATCCAAATCAACAAGTTCAGCAAACATCTAAGACAACTCAGGCTGTTCAGCATAATTATGCTCAAAATAATGGTCAGGACAAAAGCCAAACAAACTTGTTGAACAAATATAAGAACCCTCAAGGTTATCATAATACACAAACTACAACAACAACTTCGACAACGACTGTAAATCAAGCTAATACAGAGTCTCAGGAACCTGTAAGAACTTATGTTCCATCTCCGGTTGGTGTTGTATTGAATGGCAAGGAAGATTTATCGGCTGCTGATGCTGCTATGAAAAGGGCTGATTTTGCTGAACAGCAAGCGCTGCAAGCATTAAAAATGAATTAATTTAATTGTGTTGCCTAATTTTTCCATGACATGATAGTATGTTATAGGAGGATTAGCATGACATCGACTTTTGATTATAAAGGTTTTGCTCAAAATTTGACAAAGCAGGCGGAAGAAATAATACCTAATGATATTGCTCTGCAGCATAAAAAAGAATTTCTCGATAGAATATATAATTTTACTTATATTGCAGGTGAGGCTTTTTCTAAAGATGACAATATTGATAGCGTTGATACTGCAAAAATGCTGACTCAAATTATTTCAGAATGGACGTTTCATAAATATATTGATTTGCTTCGTTCAAATATTCCTTCAATGTATCATGAAAGTATTCTACAAAAGTTAGCTTATGTGGCTTATGAAATGGCAAGAGAAGCTGCAATAGGAAAATTATCTCAAGATGAAATGCTTAAACTAGTTGAGGTTCAATTAAATAAAGCTTATGAAAAATCTTGTAAACAGCTTTTGGATAATAAACAAATAACTCAAGAAATTTATAACAAAGCTGTTACATTGTCTAATGTTGATATGATGCCCAAGGCAAGTGAGACAAAAAGATTCAAAACATTTTATTATACTGTTTCAGCCTTATTTTTTGCTTTGTTTGTGGCTGGAATGAATGTGTTTTGGTATGAATATTCTCATTTGGATATTTTGAATACTGTAGCGCTTGTTGTTTTATCTATGTATATGGGTTTTTATATTGGAGTTAAAAATTTCTCCAAGTAGCTTATATTGATAATGATAATTACATATGTTATAATAGTATCAAGTTCTGTATAGATGTTTATTTTGTTCCTACATTTTTATTAAAAGGGAGAATTGACTCTGACAGGATGTGAAGTATACCCGCCGATTAATAATCGCCAGCGGGAAACGGATAATCCGAGGCGTTCACCCACCTGCGAGACTCCGCAGGCAACAAAATCACATTTATGCAGGGCTTTTTATTATCTCGCAGTTGTTAATATTTTATCAAGTAAACCAATCATTGTGGTTTTATAGCGTTTACATTCATTTTCTGTTTTACCTTCGAAGCGTAATGTAAATACCGGCTCTGTGTTGCTTTGTCTAATTAAAGCAAATCCCCCGTTAAAAACTATCCTCATACCATCTAACGTTATAACTTCCTTGATTTCTGAACCAAAAATGTTTCTTTTTACGTTTACTATTTGTTTCATTTTATCCATAACAGGTTTTTTTAAATTGTTAGGGCATGGATACCTTACTTCAGGAGAAGAATATACAGCATCAAACGGCTTCAATAAATCATTAATTGTAAAATTTGGATTTAATTTTTTGTTTTTAGCAATTATTTCAATGATTCGGCATCCTGCATAAATTGCGTCGTCAAATCCATAATATCTATCTTTAAAAAACGTGTGTCCGCTCATTTCACCTGCAAGTAAAGCATCTGTTTCTTTCATTTTGTCTTTAATGTAGCCGTGTCCTGTTTTGCACATAACTGCATTTCCGCCAAGGCGGTTAATTTCATCATATAACACTTGTGAACATTTAACTTCGCTAACGACTGTAGGAGTAATGTTTTTATTCTTACAATCATTTATTAAGTCAATTGCATAAATTAGTAGTAATTTATCACCTGTTAAGAATCTGCCGTTATTGTCAATTATACCTATTCTATCGCTGTCACCGTCATAGGCAATCCCTATATCTGCGTTATTCATTATAACTGCTGTTTTTAGCGTATCAAGAGTTTTTTCTACACTTGGATTTGGGTGGTGATTTGGAAAGTTTCCGTCTGGCTCTGAAAATAATTCAACAACTTCAGTCCCAATTTCCCTGTATAATTGAGGTCCAACAACACCTCCTGTTGCATTTGCGCTATCAACAATAACTTTTACGCCAGAACCGATATTTCCAAATCGATTTTTCATATCCTTTATGTAGTCTGGTATGATGTTGTAGTTAATTATTTTATCTTCGTCAAATTCTTTTATATCAAATGTCCAATTTGCGTACGTAGATTCTTTAACTTCTGCTATTTGAGTTTCAGATAATGTCCTTTTATTGTAGGTCATTTTTAAACCATTGTATTCTTTAGGGTTATGGCTGGCAGTTATGATTGCTGCAGCCGTGATTTTGTAATCTCCGACTCCGACGACCTCTGAATAGTAGCCTATTGGAGTCGGTGCAAGTCCAAGGCTTATAACATTTGCACCTGTTGACAGTATACCGTCTGAGAATGCTTTTTCTAAAGCAGGAGAGTGTAAACGAGCATCTCTTGTGACTGTAATATACATTTCATTGCTATTTAATGAACTTTGCTTTTTTAACCATTCAACAAATCCGATACCAATGTTATAAAAAAGTTCTTCAGTTATATCTTGTCCATATATTCCTCGAATATCATTTTTCCCAAAAGCGTGCTCATATTTTTGCATATTCTTCTCTCCATAATCTTTATTGTATAATTATATCATGAAAACTTTTATAAAAGAGTTAACAAATAATGAAACATTTGCAGGTTTGGTTTTTATTTTGCCTGCTTTAATCGGCACTTTTATTTTTATTGTAATTCCTATTTTTTGCTCTTTCGGACTAAGTTTTGCAAAGTGGGATTTGTTAAATCCTGTTCAATTTGTGGGATTGGCTAACTACAAAGAGTTGTTTTCAGAGGCTTTGTTTTACAAGTTATTGCTGAATACGGTAGTTTATGCAGTGTCAGTTTCTGTTTTTGGTGTTATTATTCCTCTTATTTTAGCGGCTATTTTGAATTCAAAGATTAGAGGCTCAGAATTTTATAAAACTGCTTATTTTCTACCATTTATTACACCTATGATTGTTATTGGGATAATTTGGGAATGGATATTTGATCCAAATATTGGTGTATTAAATAATATATTAAATTTGCACATAAATTGGCTTTATGATGTTCATTATGCTATGCCGGCTTTGATAATTGTTTCTGTGTGGAAATTAATTGGCTACAATATGATTATATTTTTATCCTCAATCAGCGGAATATCTCAGAGTCTTTTTGAAGCTGCAAAAATTGATGGAGCTAATCCTGTTCAGACTTTTAAAAGTATAACTGTTCCTTTGTTATCACCTACTATATTTTTTGTGGTAATTATTACGGCAATAAGCTCTTTTCAGGTATTTGATTTAATTTATTTAATGACACAAGGCGGACCTTTGGATAGTACAAATGTTTTGGTTTATGCAATTTATAAAAATGCGTTTGAATATTTTAATGTAGGTAAAGCTTCAGCTATTGCATATGTTCTATTTACAATAATTCTTGTTTTAACTTTAATTCAGTGGAATTTGCGTAAAAAACTTGTTTACAACGAGAATTAGCCTGTTGTCTGATGTTATTTTTAAATAAAAATTCCATACTGTGTTTATGAAAATTGTTATTATAGGTGGTGTTGCTGCGGGTGCTAAGGCGGCAGCAAAATCAAGAAGATTATTACCTGAGGCTGAAATAGAACTTTATACAGAAGATACACACATATCTTATTCTTCATGTGGTTTACCTTATTATATTGAGGGGAATTTTGAGGATTATCAACAGTTGCTCGTTATGTCACCTCAGGATTTTGAAGAAAAGAATGTTCATGTTTTTTTGCGTCACAGAGCAATTAAAATATTGCCGGCTTACAATAAAATTATTATTGACGACATCGAAGGTAAAAATGTTATTGTTGTTGATTATGACAAGCTTATTCTTGCAACAGGTGCAAGACCGATAATCCCGTCTATTAAAAATGTAAATCTAAAAAACATATTTACTTTAAGAAAAATAGAAGACGGTATTGCAATAAAAGAAATTACTAAAAAGTCGAAGCGCGTAGCAATCGTTGGGGGCGGGTATATAGGCTTAGAGCTTTTGGAAGCCTTTGTAAGACAAAATTTGCATGTTGTTCTTTTTGAGCACAATCCGTTTTTAATGAAAAATTTTGATGAAGATATGTCAAATATTGTTATGGAGCAATTAAAAACTGCAGCCAATGGTAGATACGAAATTTATACATCAGAGATGGTCACAGAATTTTCTGGAGATATGAATGGTGTAAATTTGGTTAAAACTGCAAACGGGATTGAGGCTAATGTTGATTTTGTTGTTATTGCTGCAGGTGTAACTCCAAATTCCGAAATAGCAGGTGATGCAGGTATAGAGCTAGGCTATAAAAATGCAATTAAAGTTAATCATAGAATGCAGACAAATATAGAGAATATTTATGCCTGTGGAGATTGTAGTGAGGACTATCATATTGTGTCAGAGCAAAAAGCTTGGATACCTTTGGGTTCTACGGCAAATAAAGAAGGGAGAACTGCTGCAATAAATGTTTGCGGTGGTGATGAAGAATTTAAGGGAGTTCTGGGATCTACAGTTACCAGATGTCTTTCTTTAACTATGTCTATGACAGGCTTGACGGTAAAGGATGCGCAAAATTGGGGCTTTGATCCTGTTAGTGTAACTGTAACAAAAAATGATAAAGTCGGTTTTATGCCTGATGTTAATAATATTACGTTAAAGCTTGTTGGTGACAGAAAATCGGGGCTTCTCTTAGGTTGCCAGGCTGTTGGTACGGGTGATGCTGACAAGCGTGTTAACGTTGTAACTTCAGCTCTTGTTGGCAGATTAACTGTAAAAGAATTTTATAACAATGATATTACATATGCGCCGCCTTATTCTCCGACGATTGACCCTTTGCTAAATGCTGCGCAAATTCTTGTATCAAAGATCGAAAATTCAGATTTGTAAATTTCCAACAAAAAAGCACCCTTATGAGGTGCGGTTTTGTTGTTTTTTGATGAAATATTTTTATATTTGTTCCATTTCATCCATAGCTTGAAGCTGTTTCTTCTTGTAATTATGGATTACTGCATCCACAAGAAGCTCATAAGATTTGGATTTCTCAATGTTTGGAAATTCCTCTTTGAGTTGTTGTCTGACCATTGCTTCCAGCTTACGTTCGTCAGCACTTGATTTCAATTCACCAACTCCGCTAATCATACTGATATAGTCGGAAGATGATTTGTTGATTGTTTTATTTACAAAGTTTAACCATCTTAATTTAGGACTAATTTGTTCTTTTAACGTTCTTACAATTTTTAAGTTTTTAATACGATTAAACATTTTGCGATTCCTACTATTTTGTACCTTCTTTGTATTATTTTAAAGTATCCTGAAAAAAATAATTTACTATTTTACATACTTTATTTACATTTCTTTACAATTTGCTAAAATCTGCAATATGATTGTATTTCGCCTTTAATAAAGTTAAAAGCGCAAGCCTGTTTTCCTTTACATTTTCATCTTTATCCATGACTAATACATCGTTAAAGAATTTCTCTACTGAAGGAGTTATGGCTTCTAACTGTTTTAAATATGCGTCATATCTTAAATTTTCATCAACAGTGTTGATTTGTTCTAAAAGCATGTTTTCAGCAGGTACAACAAACAAATCTTTTCTTACTTGTTTTTTTGAATCCTCTTTTAAGATTCTCATAACCCTGTTTGCACTTTCCAGCAAAGCCGGAGAGTCAAGTTTAGCGACAGCATCAACTCTTTCAATATAATCATTTAAGTCGGAGAGTGGGTTTTTGCTTGAAGCGCAAGCTTCTAAGATATTTTTAGGATATTTCTCAGACAAAAATATGATTAATCTTTGTATAAAGAAGTCATAAATTTCTCCTGTAACCGCACCTGTTGCTCTTGAAACAACAGAACCAGCTGCGCTTTTTATTTTATCTACAAAATTTTCACCATTTTGGGCTATTGGTAGCAAAATTAAAGCTTCATTTACCAATAATGCTAAATCAATTTTTAAATTATTTGCAAGAATTGTTCTTATAATACCCAGCGCTGCACGTCTTACACCTAACGGGTCAGAAGAACCTGTAGGCTTTTTGCCTTCTGCAAACACGGCACATATATTATCCATTTTATCTGCAATACCGACAATTTGGCCTTCAAGAGTTTTGGCGATTTCTCCATCTGCATTCAATGGGAAATAGTGTTCCTTTATACCTTCAGCTACAGAATCTTTTTCACCGGCTACTCTTGCATAATCTGCGCCTATAAAGCCTTGAAGCTCTGTAAATTCAAATACCAATTTTGTTGCCAAATCTGCTTTTGCGAGTAATGCTGTTCTTTCTACAGTAGAATTATCGCCAATCATTAGTTTTGACAATTTAACAAGTCTTTGTGCTTTATCATACATTGTCCCCATACCTTTTTGGAATGTGATACCCTTTATATCTTCAACGTATGCTGACAAAGGCTTTTTAGTGTCTTCGTTAAAGAAGAACACAGCATCATCAAGTCTTGCTTTAATTACACGAACATTGCCCGCTTTAATATTTTCAAATTCATCGCCTAAATAATTTGTCATTGTAATGAATTTGTTTATTAGTTTGCCGTCTTTATACAGAGCAAAATATCTTTGGTGTACTGCCATTACGGTAACAACCAATTCTTCAGGCAGTCTTAAATAATCAGGATTGAATTCGCAAGTTACCGGAACCGGATATTCGGTTATAAATGTAACTTCTTCCAATAGATCATCTGTGTAATACGGTTCTGCTCCTAATTTTTGAGCTTCTTCTTTAGCTTTTTCTATAATTAATTCTTTACGTTCTTCCTGATTTACGATAACGTGTGCTTTTCTCATTTTTTCTACATATTCATCAGGATTGTTTATAATTATATTTTGCTCAGAGAATCTGTGACCTCTTGAAATGTTGGAACTTTCTTTATCTATAATTTTTATTTTTACGTCTTCTTTGTCCAAAATAGATACAATCCATCTAATCGGTCTTGAAAATTTTTCGTCATTGTCTGACCAACGCATAAAGTGCGAACCTTGAAGTTTGAGTATAATAGTCGGAACATTATCTTTTAATAAGTCAACAATTGATTTCCCTTTGATAATTATTTTGGCGTGAATATAATCATCTTCTATATACAAATCTTCAGGTACAATTCCGTTTTTCTTACAGAAACCTTCTCCTGCTTTTGTTAAATTGCCATTTTCATCATACGCAACTCTTTTTATAGGACCTTTTATGATTTTTTCTTCGTCTTTGCTTTCTTTATCAAGTCCTGAAATAATAACAGCAAGTCTTCTTGGGGTTGCATAAACTTTTACATTTTCATATTTAACTTTATTTCCGTTTAAAAAACTTTCAAAACTTGTTGTTAATTGTTGAATTGCTGATGGAATAAACTTGTAAGGCAATTCTTCGCATCCGACTTCTAATAGATATTTACTCATTCTCATTTCCTTTAATTGTATATTTTTCCACTAAAGTTATAACAAAAGCAAACAATAATTGCAAACGGAAAATACTTAGATAGCTTTTAATCTTTAGCTTATGTTATAATTGTTTTATGAAATTATGTATATTTGCAGGAACATTTAATCCTATTCATAATGCGCATATAGGTATGGCTGAATATGTGCTGGATAAGTTAAATTTTGATAAAATTATTTTTATTCCGGCTTACAAACCACCCCATAAAGATTATGATATTTCATATTCACAACACAGATATAATATGGTAAAATTGGCTATATCAGAAAATAAAAACTTTGATATTTCGGACATTGAATTTAATAGAGAAAGCAAATCCTATACGTATATTACTATACAAGAATTGTATAAGAAATATGATGTAGAAGGTAAAATTAATTTTATAATTGGTACTGATGCATTTAAAAATATTGAATCTTGGTATGAAGCTGATAAACTTAAAGAATTGCTTGAATTTATTGTATTTATGAGGCAAGATGAAAAAGTTGATTTTACAAATCTTACAAAAAAAGGATATAAATATAGATTTGCAAATATGGATTTTGTTGATATCTCATCAACAGAGGTTAGGAATAAAATTAAGTTTAATGAAGATGTTTCCGATTTAATTCCGGTGAGTATAAAGGGATATATTGAAGAAAATGGACTATATAAAAATTAAAAAATGGTTAAAAGAAAATTTAAATGACGAAAGGTATATTCATACTCTAGGTACTGCAGATTGTGCGAGGGAATTGGCGCACAAGTATGGCTTAGACGAGGAAAAAGCATATCTTGCAGGATTGTTGCATGACTGTGCAAAGTGCTTTTCTACTGAAAAATTGTTGCAAATAATACATGATAATTTGGATGTTGAAGAATCCGAAATGCAAAATTATAAAACTTTGCATGCTCCTGTAAGTGCGTATATTGCGGAAAAAGAGTTTGGGGTTAAAGACACTGAAATATTATCAGCTATTAGATGGCACACTCTGGGTAAGCTTGATATGTCTGATTTTGAAAAAATTATTTTTATAGCAGATAAAATTGAACCAAATACAAGAGATCCAGAATATTCGTCAAAAATCAGAGAATTGATGGTTGAAGATAATGGGTTGAATAAGGCGCTTTTGAGGCTTTATAAGGAAACTATAAAAAGTTTGTGCAAAAGAAATTTAAAAATTTGTCTTTTGACAATAGAAATTTACAATAAACTTCAAGATTTAGTACAAAATTAGCATGTTTATGGTAAAATAATTCTGAAGTGAGGAAGTTTTATAATGAACGTTTTGGAAATTAAGAACAATTTATTAAAAATATCATATGATGTAGCAGATAATTTATCGCTCTCCGGGTTTGTGATTATTGAGGATTCAAACAGTCCATATGTTGGGCAGGTTATGAATTTGAAATCTGAAGGAGATTCAAATTATGCAATTGTAAAATTGTTATTTACATTTAATGATGAGGGTATTTTAAAAAATTACAATGGAACAATTCCGTCAACAAATGCGACAATATCAAAACTTCCAGCTAATGAACTTTTAGATGTTATTCCTAAAGATGATCCTCTGTTTATTGGTAAGATTGCTCAGCAAGATATTCCTTTAAATGTAGATAAATCAATTTTGGATAATAATTTGTTGATTTGTTCTGATAATTTGGAAAATACGTCTGAATTGGTGAAAAATTTATCTAAACAAATTGAGGAGAAGATTGTCATAATTGATCCTGACGGTCAATTTAATTATTCTGACAAATTTGTTCCGGGTGTTGATTTTAAAATTCCTTTAAACGTAAGCGCAATTGATTTTATTTATGAAAATGAGCTTAACGATGTTGATCCTGTAAACAAGGCTGTAATTCAAGATATTTTAATTGAAGTTCAAAATTATATTAAAACATTGCCTGAAAAATTTCTTCCTTTTGATACTTTTGTTAATGTTGTTGACTCGCAGTATCAAGAAACAAAGATTCCGGAATTAATTTTGTTAAAAAACAAGCTTTTAAAATATAAAGACATGAATGTTTTTGCTCAAGATTTGAAAGAATCATTAGGCTTTAGTATTCTTGTTGAACAAGAAGATGTTTCTGTTCTCGATTTGTCTGTAGCTGACGCAAGTTTTCAGAAAGAAATTATTAAGTACATTTATTCTGTATTGAACAATATTAATGATTCTATATATGTTTTTGTGAAGGTTAATAATGACAACATAACAAAAAGTTTGTTGAAAAAATACTTAGCAAAAGATAATGTCAGAACTATAGTTATTTGTCCTCATGAGTTAAAATACATAGAAGAAGCAAAAGAGGCTTCTCAAAACGTAATTTTCTTTGCGCCTTTGTCTGTTTCTCATGATTTTGCAAGCTATAATACTTACTTGAACAAGTTAAATAGCGACGAGTTTGTTATTTATGGTGCTCATACTCAAAATATTCCATTGATTGTAGAAGTAACTGAATATTCTGATGAAGTTGCAAATTATGTTCCAAATGAAAAAAATACTGATGATGATGGCGTTGAAGATGAACACGATGAAGCAACAGCTATTTCTGATATGTCAGAATCTGACAATATATTTGCGCAACAAGATGTTGGTGAAAATAATGAGTCTGATGAAAATTCAGCGGAAGCGTATGATGAATTGTTGGCTGAGGATGCGCTTGCTCAAGAAAATGTTATAGTAGAAGATCCTGTTGATGTTAATGATTTGCAGGATGAAAATGTTGTAGAATCTGATAATGATGACAATTTCGGTTTCGCAAATGAAATTCAGCCTGTTGACAATATATTAATTTCCGAGGATGAAGAGCCTTTAGCAGAACCTCTTGAGGTGAATGATAACTATAACTCTGATACTGTTATAACAGAGCTCCCTTCAGACACACAAAATGATGATAGTATGCTTGATTCAATATCGCTTGAATCTCAAGATGATGTGGTTGAGCAAGTAGCAAAAGATGTTGACAGAGCTTTATATGAAAAATTACCGGAAGATGATGGTGATTTTATTTCTTCTGATGCAAATATTGTTGATGGTGATGATTTGACAGAAGACGATTTGAACATTATTGACGATTTGTCTTCTGAAGACATTACTCTTGTTGGTGGTGATGAGAATGATGTTAATTCTATTGATATAGTTTCAGAAGAAGAAGTGCCTCCGGTAGTTCCGATATATCAAGCAGACGACATTGAGGAAAAGGATGGACTAACATTTAAACCCGGTGAAAAAGTTTCTACAGCAAAATATGGCGAAGGTGTTGTTGAAAAAATGATAAAATATGGTAATAAAATGTTATGCTCAATAGATTTCCCAAATATAGGCAGAAGGCTTTTAGATCCTGCAATCACTGAAATAACAAGAATTAATGAATAAAAAGTTTGAGAGCTTAGGCTCTCAAATTTTTTGCATCTCTCAGGTATACAAACTGCGGTTTAAATGTATCTTCGCAATTTAGCACAATTAGAATTCTTAAACACATAGGCAGTGAATTTGGAACATCAAGTTCGTGAAAACACATCATGGCGGTATCGGCTAAGCCGAAATCAAGTCTTGCAAATTTCGCAGGAAAAGCAGCATTTACATCTTTTGTTGTTGTGAAAATTATGTGTGAAATTAAATCTTTGTTGATATTGTTAATTTTAAACAGTTCTTTTAATAGCTCAATCGTAGCTTCCTTTATTGCCTGTTCACTATTGTTGTTTATAGTAATAGCGCCTCTAATTCCTCTTGTAATCATTTTTTTAACCCGTTAGCCCAATCTCTTGCAAGCATTTCACCTTTTCCTTCAGGTTTTACTTTAACAAGCAATAAGCAATCTTTACCACATCCGACCTCAATGCCATCTTTTGTAACTCCTACAAATTCTCCACATTTACCTTCTTTGTTAAGTACTCTGGTTTCCAGAACTTTTATTATTTTATCATTATGTATAAAATATGCGGATGGGAATTTGCATATTCCTCTCACAAGGTTATGAATTTCTTGTGCAGGTTTTGACCAATTTATAAGAGTTTCTTCTTTTGTTAATTTGTTAGCCATACATACGCCGGTTTCCGCTTGTTTTTCCGGAGTCAGGCTGCCGTTCACAATTCCTATTAATGTTTCTTCGATTAATTTTGGAGAATCTGCGCTTATTTTTTCATACAAATCAACACAAGTCATATTGTCATGAATATCAATAATTTGTCTTTTACAAACGTCACCACAATCCAATCCGAGTTCGGTAATCATTGTGCAAATGCCTGTTTGTTTATCTCCGTTAATTATAGCTCTTTGAATAGGGTTTGCTCCTCTGTATTTAGGTAAAAGTGATGCATGCAGATTTATTGTTTCATATTTTGGAATATCTAAAACTTCTTGCGATAATATTTGACCGAATGCAAATGTTACGAAAAAATCAGGGTTTAATTTCTTTAATTCTGCTATAATTTCAGGCTCTTTTCTGATAGATTTTGGCTGAAGTACAGGTAAATTTTTTGACAAAGCAAATTCTTTAATCGGAGACATAGAAATTTTATGCCCTCTGCCAGCAGGTTTATCTGGCTGTGTCACAACTGCGAGTACATTAATTTTATCTGATTTATATAAGTACTCTAACGAATTCAATGCTATATAAGGTGTGCCAAAAAATACAATATTTATCACTTTTTTAGTTCCTCATCAAGCGCTGAGTCATCGGCAAGCATATCAGGGTCTACAGGTGGAAGATTATGTTTTGCCAAAATTTCATCGGTTTCAAACCTGTTTACGCAGTGGTCAATGAATAAAATACCGTCTAAGTGATCGTTTTCATGCTGAATTGCTCTGGCTAAAAGCTCGCCATCTTTAGCTTCAAGTACAAAAGGCCTTCCGTGACGGTCTAAAGCTTTTACCATAACATTTGCGTATCGTTTAACATCAGTATATGCTTCAGGAAAACTTATGCAACCCTCTTGCGCAATTATTGCACCCGATTTTTTTATGATTTTAGGGTTTATAAATACAATTGGATTTAGTGGTTCATCATTTTTTGAACAATCTACAACAAAAACTCTGTAGTTAACTCCAATTTGCGGAGCAGCCATCCCCACACCATTTTTTGCGTACATTGTGTCTAACAAATCTTGTACTAATTCTTGAATTTTTCTTGAAACTTTATGTACTTCTTTTGACGGTTCTCTGAGTGTTTTCTCGCCGTACTGTAATACTCTTTTTACTGCCATAATCTCTCCTATATTGAAATTATAAACTAATAATGCTTATATTACAAGTTATTGTACATTTAAAAACTTATGCACTTGAGGAATCAATCTGACGTCTGAACAGTTCATTAAAAACTTATCAAATATTTCTTGGCATTTATCAGGGCTTGAAGTGAAGTTATTGCCGTTCATTTCCGGTTGTAAGATTAATGGAATTTTGTGTTTCATCGCTAATTCGCAGCAAATGTCAATTTCATCCTGAACAATTTTATCGTTAAAAACGATTTTTGCGAATGTTTCTAAGCCTTTACAAGCTTCAAAAAATTTATCGTGTAAAATGTATGTGTTTTTTATCCCTGTTGCGCTTTCAAGTTTTATATCCGCAGAAATTATATCTATATAAGGTTTAACCTCTAACAAATTTTTATAAAGCGTTGCATTGGTTTCAAGATAAATTTTTCTTTTTACTTTTGGTAAAAATTCTTTTAAAAAATCGGCGTATAAGAGAGGTTCACCGCCGGTTAGAGAAACCGAATGAATATCATTAAACTTATTGACTTCATTTGCAAGTTCAAAAGGGTCGTATTCTTTGTAATTATTGATTGCAGAATAATCTGTATCGCAGTAATTGCAATTTAAATTGCATCCGCAAAAACGTATAAACAACTGTTTATAACCAATATATGGACCTTCGCCTTGGATAGATGCAAATATTTCTTTTATTTTGGCTTTTTTGCTTAATTGACAATTCTGAACTTGATTTGGAATCTCATTATTATTACTCATTAAATATATTCTCTCTTATATCTTTTGATGACATTTTCTTTAATTTTTCATAAAGTTTAATCTCATCATCTGACAAAGATGAAGAAAATTCAATATTTACAATGACAATAATATCTCCAATTTTTCCGTTTTTCTTAATTCCCTGACCTGATATTCTGAATTTTTGACCTGAATTAGTTTTGGGCGGAATTTTTAGAGAAATATTTCCATTATGTGTCGGTATGTTGATATTTGTCCCTAATGCGGCTTCATATGGGGTAATTGGAAGCTTGTATATTAAATCATTATTTTCATAATTTAAATGAGAATTTTTTTGAATATTCACAATTACATATAGGTCCCCATTTTTCCCTCCGTTTTTGCCTCTATTGCCTTCTTTTGCAATTCTGAGCTTTGTGCCGTTTTTTACCCCTGCCGGAATTTTTAATGTTATTTTTTTTAGTTCGCTTTTTTCGCCTGTGCCATTACATAAGTCACACTCTATGCCGTTAATAAATTTTCTGCCTTTGCAATGAGGACAAGTTTGTGCGTGTAGAATATTTATTATTTTACTTGTGCCCTCTATTGCTTCTTGCATTGTTATTAAGACTTCTTCTGTTATATCTTCTCCGTTTTGTGCCGTTTCTTTTTTATTGTTGTTTTTACCGAAACCTTTTAAGATATCATTCAGATTTTTATGTATATCAGGTTTTTTTGTTTTATTTTTAGATTCTTCAGAAGGTTTAGTTTTAACGTATTCTTCTTTTGCTTTTTGTGAAGATGTGTATTGTTTTTCTTCTTTTTTTTGTGTTTTGAAAAATCCGTTTATCGTGTCATAATGAAGTTTCTTTTTGTGATCTGATAATATTTCGTATGCTTCTGTAATATCTTTAAATTTAGCTGCTCCTTCAGAATTTACATCAGGATGGTATTTTCTCGCAAGCGAACGATATGCCGATTTTATTTCTTCAGCAGTGCTGTCGGGTGTAACTCCTAAAATAGAATATAAGTTCTTCATACTATTTATTTATAATGAAACCTTAAAATTTTTCAACCTGCTCGCATATATCTTTGCGATATTTTATTCCTTCAAATTTAATCATTGATAAATCTTCGTAAAGCGATTTGCGAGCTCTGGATAATGTGTTAGCTGTGTTTGTTAATATGAAATTTTTACCTTTTACTGTTTCATATTCAAAATAATTATTTTTATTAATTGCGAAAGGTGTAATTTCACTATCAACAAAATCTAATCCTTCAATAGTTTTACCTACAGTTCTTGATGATACAAGGCAAGCTACTGAAGCACCATCTGTTAACGAAATAGAGCTGTAATCTTCGAAAGTTCCGTCAAGGCAAGCACCAAATAAGTTTAGTAAATTTTCATCAACAATGCTTAATACTGCTTGAGCATCGTGATCTGAAAGAAATGATTTAAAACATAATGTGACTACCTGTCCATTATCCGTCAAAACACATTCAACTCCAAGAATTCCTGTATACGGCGTTTCTTTTTTTTGTAGCTGCTCTAAAACAGGATAAATTACTTTTTTCATTATACTGTTTTCAATATCTTTTGATATTTTGTAATCTGGAGTATAAGCACCTGTTCCGGCTGTTAAGATGCCTCCATCTCCATCTTCCATAAATTTGTAATTGGCAACAGCAGCTAGAGGAATTGCATGGTATCCGTCAGTTACTACATAAAAAGTAAATTCATGTCCATAGACGTAGTCTTCAAATACAACTTTATCTTCATTTTTTGTAAATAAATCTTCTACAAAAGTTTTTGCAGTAGAAAAAGTTGTGCATACAAGTCTGTCGCCTGATTCAAAAGAATTGTCCGCATGAATTACCTGTGGCATTGGTGCGTTTTTTAAATAGTCAATTGCCATAGATAGTTTGTCATACACTCCAAAATGAGGAGTTGTTATTCTTGCTTTATACAAAAATTTTTTAGCAACAGAGCGGGAAGTCGCAATTTCTGAGCTCTGAGCACTTGGTGCAAAAATCTGTTGACCATTATTTTGAAATAATGTTGCAATATCCATTTTTATTGATTTTTCTGATGTTGCAATAGTTAAATCAACGGCATTTTCCAAGGCGTATTCAAGAAGGCTGTTTATATTATCTTCCCTAATATCTGCGCATTTCGCAATTTCAGCTATTCTTTGATTCCCCGGCGCAACTACAACTTCACAGTTTTTATACTCTTGTAATTTCTTTGCAAGTGCATATTCTTTTGCGGATGCACCAATGATTAACACTTTTTTATTTTCCAAAACCATAAATTAATTATACGACAAAAAACTAATCTAAACATATGAATTTGTAAAGAAATTTTAAAATTTTAAACAAAAGTATGTTAAAATGATGACAAACAAATTTAAATTATTAAATCTATATTGAGGTAGATATGGCAGGTATTGTAAATTTATTATCGCAAATGTTTGTTCCGCAGACTTCCCAGGCAGTAGTGCCGGTAAGAAGTTCTAATCCGTATAGTAATAACCCCTTTGTTAGTTATAATGGAAATACTTTGAATACTTATGGTAAAAATGCTCCTGTTAGAGGTGGGTATTTTGCAGGTTATTACAACGGAAAACAAAATATTGTAGGTAGACGGTTATTTATAGAAGTTTAGAGCCAATTGACATTAGTGCCAAATAATGTTATCATGTGATAAAGGGAGTCGAATGAAAAAAATATTTGGATTTACTTTATCAGAGTTGGTTATAGCCTTGGCTATTGTTGGTGTTATAGCTGCAGTAACTGTCCCAGGAGTTGTTGGACATTACCAGAAAGATTCTCAAGCTCTTATGATTAAAAAAGTGTATATGAATCTTCAGGAGAATTTGGCTAAATTGCAAACTGAAAAAATAGGTCAGGATTTGTATAACTCTACTTTAGGAACTTCTGGTACTCCGGCTAATATCGCTGACTTTTTTGATAATTATTACAGCGTTAAACGTAACTGCGCAAATAATTTGCAGCCTTGTTTTGAAAGCCAATATAAAAGTTTAAATAAAACCTCAAGTAATTTTAGGACTTCAAATATAGGTGGAAATTGTTATTCTGTTCAGTTAGCTGACGGAACGGCAATGTGTATTATTCCTGCAGTTAAAGATGAAGAACAGCCTGCTATTGTATATGTTGATGTGAATGGCAGCGAAAAACCAAACATTGGTGGCAGGGATATGTTTAAATTGTTTATATATGAGGATTTTTCTGTTGATGTTGTTCCACCGTCTGTAATTGCTGATGGAACAGCTAGTACAGCAAGAGAAACAAAATTTAATGATGAATGTAGAGCTTCTGCATTTGGCTCTGGATGTTTTGGAAAAATTTTAAATGATGATTGGAAAATGAATTATTAGCAATTAGAAAGGATTAAGATGTTGAAAAGATTTGCTTTTACTTTGACAGAATTGACAGTTGCACTAGGTATAATAGGTGTTGTATCTGCGTTAACTATTCCTGCAATTGTTCATAATTATCAGGCAAATGCTTATACTGTAAAATTGAGAAAAGTTTTGAATGAAATTTCTGCTGCTGCAGATTTGTTAATTACAGAAGAAGGTAAGCAACATTTGGATCAAACTTCATTGTTTACTTCCCCAACGGGCGTTGCGGATTTCTTTAATAATAAATTTAAAGTAATAAGAACATGTCCTGCATCTACTACCGGATGTTTCCAAGGTACTTATAGGACTATAAATGGAGGAAGTTCTTCTTTTAGATGCGGCAATGCTCATTATATGTTGGCTAACTCAGCTTCAATTTGTCCTTTATTGTTACCTAGAGCTAATCATACATCATTGTTATTGTTTGAAATTGATACTAACGGACCGGATGCTCCAAATATCGGTGGCAGGGATATGTTTTATGTCGCTTTAGATTCTGATGCGCAAATAGATGTAGCTCCCCAGACAGCAAGGAGTGGTAGTTGTACTAATAGCTTTGCAGGGCAGGGATGTTATCAACGTTTGATTAATAATAATTGGAAAATGAATTATTAATGATTGTAATTTTATGTACTACAAATAGCATTGAAAGTGCTAAAAATATTGCTAATACTTTAATAAAAGGTTGTAATGCTGCGTGCGTTAATATCGTTCCAAGAGTTGTTTCTATATACAAATGGAATGATAAAATAATAACGGATGAAGAATATTTGCTTATTATTAAAACTAAGAAGAAATTGTTTAGTATTGTTGAAGAAAAAATAAAGCAAATTCACCCTTATGAAACTCCTGAAATTATTTCATTTAATATTAAGAATGGTTCTAGGGAATATTTAGATTTTATTATTAACAGTTGTAATTAGCTTCTTTTTTCTACAGCTATTCCTTTTTTTGTTGCTTCTATTATTCTTAGAATAACATCATCACATTCTTTTAGTTCTTTTTGTTTTTCGGGTGGTTGTTTTTGTTTCCATTCGTTCAGTGCTTTTCTGAATTCATCACCATCAATGATGCATTCTCCCGTACCAACACGCGAAGCATATTTTTCTGTAAATTCTTTGTTAAAATCTTCGTAAACTTCTGTTATTAAGTCGGATGTGATTTTTGCGTTGTTAAGTATAACTCGTTGATCTTCTTCAATAGTTTGTTTCATTTTGTCTGATAGTATATCAACATCGTATGCAGCCATTTTTCCTGTTTTTGCACCCATACCCATAATGTTTACCATCGTTTCAGCTTCCTCTCTTGCAGATTCCATGTCTGCGGTAATACCCCATGAGCCATCGATGTCATAGAATCTGCTTTCTGCAGAATTGCCGCCAAAGCTGCAAACAATATCTGTAAATGCAAACTCAAAAGACCTTTCGGTATTGGTATCCATTCCGTGGTAAACTGCGCCGCCGTATATTCCTCTTGGATCTAAAGTTACAAAATTTACTTTTTGAGGTATGTGCCAAGGCTTTTGTTTGGTTTTTGCAAGGTTATTCATTACTTCTAAATTTGTTGCGTGACCGCATTCATGTGATGCAACAATCTGTTTTTTGTGTGATTCCAGCTTGTCGATTGCAGGTCGGCCTGTTGTTAGCTGAAGATATGCTTCTGTGAGGTCTGCTTTATTTAAACTTTTGTTTCCTCGCTCAGATGCTACAGCTTTAGCTTTTTTAGCTAAATTTTGTAGATAAATGTAAGGGAAACCTGTTGTAATTTCTGAAGCATATTTTAAAATATTTTCTTTGTCAGGACCAGAAATTTTCAAATGTTGATCTTTGAATGCTTGTTCCAATATTTCAGCTCTTTCTTTTTTGTTATAAGCAGGTGATGAAACTTCTATTTTATCGACAAATTTAAATGATTTCATAGCTGCTTCCCCAATCAAGCTGGGGTCAGATACAGAACCTATAACGAGTATGTTTAGTCCTGCATTTTGTGCTTTATCCATTTCTCTTAATAGTTGAGCCATGGCTTTTTGATGATAATTTGATACCATTTCTCCAACAGAAAAGTATTCAAAGTTCTCAATAAACAATACTACAGATTTATTTGGGTTGGCTTCAGCCTGAGTTGTGACAAGAGAAAATAATTTCTTCATTGACTGTTCGGGAGATAAACCTGAACCAAAAAGATCAACGTCTTTTGTTCCAAAGTCCATTGTGTTAACTTCTACATACGGAACTTTTGCATCTCCTGCTATTGCTTTTGCCGTATATTTTCTTCCTCCTCCGGGTGTTCCGTCTTGAGAATATATTATTATCCCCTTTGTTCCCAATTTTTTAGATTTAATTTGTTTTACAAGGAATTCAGCTTCTTTTTTTGTTGAAGTTTTTCCTTTTAAATCTCGTATGTGTTTTTTTGTGTCATATATTACTTCTATAGAATTGTCTTCATTAGACTTCTTTAAAAGAGAGGTTGCTTCTTTCAGGTAGTTGTTAACATCAGTTTCGGATATTTCTTTTTTGTTGATGTTGTAGCTTGCAATTTTTTTCATTAGATCAATAGTTTTGGCAGGAAAAACTCCGTCAAGCTGTGCTGATGCAAATGCTGCTTTTTCAATTGCAGCTTTTGAAAATGGAATTTTTACATCTTTTTTCATTATATGAGGGTTCTCTTTGAAAAATTTAACCATTTGTTCAGAATTCATTCCCGGTAATGACGTCTCTTGAAAATCGTTATATATTCCAACATTCATAAATGAATAATAGTTGTTTTTTGTGTCATAGAATAAGAATTTTACGTTTGCAGGTTTGTCTTTAACTCCATAGATAAGTTCTGCAGATATTGCAACTTGTGTTGCTCCATTACTTGTTTTGTCATCTCCTGCAAGTTTTAAAAAGATTGAAGAAGGGTCTGCAGCAATAATATATTCATGCTCTTTGTCTTTTTTTGCTTTATTGATTGTATCGACTAGGTATTCAGCATTTGCGTACTGATTTAGCTCAATATACTTTAATTTCTTATTGTCACTTTTATCTATATGTCTTTTTAATGTATCTAAAAATAAATTTGGGTTTTCTTTGGCATAGTCATAAGTGATAAACATATCTGTTCCTAAAGACAGATTTTTCAGTACATTTTTTGCTTTGTCGTCATAAAATGAGAATGGGAAAAATTCATCAGGTTCTTTTTCGTTTCTCATAACTTTATCGTTTATATCATCCATAAATTTATCTAAAAATTTAACCAGATTGTCATTAGAATCATCGCTTGCTGTTGCGCCAAGGACAGTTGATGGGGTTATTGTTTCGTTTTCTTTTGTTCTGTAACTCCAAATATAATCGATTAATTCATTTGATAACTTTGATTCTTTTGATTTGTCAAAATCTTCCGGTTTATTTTTGTCTAAAATTTCCATAGAATTTTTTACATAGTTTTCAATTACCGGTTTTACTTTTTTTCTTATGTCTTTATCTGAAAAAATAGAATAAGTTACGCTATCTCCAATCAAACTAACCATTTCCGGAGCTTTGTCCGATTTATAATCTTTAATTCCATTATCAAGATCGTTCATATATTTATAAGTTTCATTAATTCCGTCATAGACAACATGCATAGGTGTTACGGTGTTATATTCTGTTTCTTTTGAAATATCAAATAAGTGATTAAATAATGCCTTGCAAGAGGAATCTGCATACATCATTATGTTTTCCAATTTCTTATCATTACTGCTTTTTTTGCTGTTTCCGCCTGAAAATGTAACAGTATCTAAAGGAACTGTTTGAAAACTTCTATTTGTTGTTTTATTAAAGTTATTTTTGTTGTTTGATTTATAGCTGTTAAATGCAGGAATAACGCTAATTTTTGTTATCATATACTTTTCTCCGTATTATTTTAAAAACTATAAATTAAAATTTTGCTAGTTTGCAACAATTTTTTACATTTTGTTTACTTTTATTACTTGATTTTTTATTTTTTTTAAGTTATAAGTATGTTTGTCAGAAAAGTTACCCAAAAATACGAATTCCAAATGCTATTTTTAGCATAGTTTGGCGTATTTTTAATATTTAAAGGTAAATAACCATTAAACCTTTAAATTGTTAAATTGTAAACTAATATGAAAGGTAAAAATCAATGGATTTAGAAAACAAAGATGAATTAACTGTGGAAGAAACTGTTACAGAGGCAACAGAAACTGCTGCTGAAGAAGCAGTTGAAGCTGTAGTAGAAGAAGAAAAACCTCGCAAAAGAGGTCGTGGTAAAAAACAAAAAATTGAAACAACTGAAGAAAAACCTCAATCTGAATGGATTGAACGTGTTGTTCAAATCAGCCGTGTAACAAAAGTTGTTAAAGGTGGTAAAAAACTGAGCTTCCGTGCTATCGTTATTGTCGGAAACCAGAAAGGACAAGTAGGTGTAGGTTGTGCGAAAGCTGCTGAAGTTATTATTGCAATTCAAAAAGCAATTGCAGATGGCAGAAAAAATCTTATTACAGTGCCTATTTTCAAAACAACTATTCCACATCCTATTACAGGAAGATCAGGCGCAGGTGCAGTTATGTTAAGACCTGCATCTCAAGGTACAGGTATTATTGCAGGTGGTGCAGTTCGTTTGGTACTTGAACTTGCAGGTATTGAAAATATTTTGGCAAAATCATTGGGTTCAAAAGCTCCTTTGAATGCGGCTAATGCTACTTTAGAAGCGTTGAAAGCATTGACTCCGTTTAGTGATGTTGCTAAAAGACGTGGCTTAACAATGGCAGAATTGTTAAATTAATAAATTTGGATTCTTCGGCACGTCATTCTGAGCCTGTAAAGGCGAAGAATCCGAAAAAGTCTCAGAATGGCAAATAATAAAGGAAAAATAAAATGGCAAAAAATAAACAAATAAAAATTAAACTTACAGGAAGCCTTATCGGTGCTTCTGATAAACAGCGTAAAGTTGTTGCTGGTTTAGGTTTGAAAAAACAAAATCAAATCGTTGAACATTATGATTCAGCAACTATTTTAGGTATGGTAAATAAGGTACCTCATTTAGTTGAAATAGTTGAATAAGTGAAAAGATCTTATCAGTTTGCTAAAGCAAACAAAAGATTTTTGAGCGAAGCGAGCTTAATAAACTTTTTATATTTCACTCAAAAATACTAGCCGCGTATGGCAGACGTAGTTTCTGTGACAGTGAAAGCGAGCGGCTATACAAGAAAATAAAGGAAAAATAAAATGACAATAACATTAGAAGATTTAAGACCTGCAGAAGGTGCAACTCACAAAATTAAAAGAGTAGGCAGAGGCCGTTCATCTGGTAGAGGTAAAACTTCTTGCCGTGGTCATAACGGTGAAGGCCAAAGATCAGGAAGCTCTGCTAAGAGAGGATTTGAAGGCGGACAGATGCCTGGTTACAGACAAATGCCGAAATTAAAAGGCTTTAAGTTAATTAATCAATTAAAATATGCTGAAATTAATGTTGGCAGAATTGCTCAATATGGTTTGAAAGAAGTTTCTTTGGAATCACTTGTAGAATTGGGCAGAGTATCTAAAGATTGTGTTGGATTAAGAGTTTTAGGTAACGGAGAATTAAAAGGTGCTGTTACTGTAAAGGCTTGCTATGTAACACCATCAGCTAAAGAAAAAATTGAAAAAGCAGGCGGAAAGGTTGAGTTAGTATAATGGCGCAAAATATAAAAATGCCAACAACTGAAGATTTAATGTCAATGTGGCAAGCTTCAGGCTTAAAAGAAAAGATTATTTTTACTTTTCTGATGATTGCGGCATTCAGGTTTGGTGTTCAAATGCCTTTGTTTGGTATTAATAACCAAATTTTTTCAAACATAGCTCAAGGAAACAATATTATTGGATTTTTGGACTTGTTTTCAGGTGGTGCTTTGGGTAAAGTTTCTATCTTTGCTTTAGGTATCGGACCTTATATTACATCATCAATCATTATTCAACTTGTTTCTGTAGTAATTCCTTCATTGGAAAAACTTCAGAAAGAAGAAGGTGAAGCAGGCAGGAGAAAATTATCTCAATATACAAGGTTGTTTACTGTTGTTTTGGCAGTATTTCAGTCTTTGATTTTTATGTTGTATTTACATCATCTGCCGGGTGCTGTTTTACCGAATGTTAATCCTGTAATGTTCTTTATAAGTTCTATTGTTGTGTTGACATCCGGTTCTGTACTTGTAATGTGGATATCTGAATTGATTACCGAAAAAGGTATCGGTAACGGTGGTTCTTTGATAATCTTTATTGGTATTTTGTCAGGTATTCCTGTATATGCTTCAAGAACTGCACAAATTGTTGCAAATAATTCTATGATGCAGTTAGGGTTAGCAACGCTTCTTTTAATCTTCTTTGCTGCTATGGTATTTATTGTAATTATGCAAGAAGCTGTTAGAAAAGTAATAATTGTAAATCCTAAAAGGCAAGTAGGAAATAAGGTTTATGGCGGTATGAATTCGTTTATTCCGTTTAAGCTTAATCCGGGTGGTGTAATGCCAATTATCTTTGCAATTGCAATTTTGCTTTTCCCTTCAACTGTTTTAAGTTTGGTAGGACAAGCTAATTTTAAAAGTGAGGCTGTAAAAAATGTAGTTATCCAATTTACTCAATTTATGAGTCCTGACGGAATTATGTACTATATTTTGTATTTCTTGTTGATTGTTGCATTAACATTTTTCTATGCATCAATAATGCCAAATATGCAGCCAAAGGATATAGCGGACAATTTGAAAAAATACGGTTCTTCTATACCTGGCGTAAAACCTGGAAGACCAACTGCCGAAGCATTGGATAAAATTTTAACTAAGACAACTTTTATTGGTGCTATGGGACTTGGTATTATTGCATTGGTTCCTTCTCTTGCAAGTTATGTTACTAATATAAAAACATTGCAAGGTATTGGTGCTACTTCATTAATAATCATGGTTGGTGTTGCTTTAGACTTGATTAATCAGGTTAGAACTCACCTGTTGGCAAGAAATTATGAATCGTTCTTAAAAGAATGATTTTAGATGAATGATAAATTAGAAGAAAAAAGGATTAGTCTTTTAAAGATAAAGGCTAATCCTCTTTTTAGAATAATATAAGGATAAGACGAGCAGAGTAATGGCTATTTATTTTGTGTCTATTATTCTTTTAATTTTTATTGATAAATTTATTGATAATGGCTAATCATCTATTCATCTAATCATTTTTTAAAATAATAAGCACAAAGTAGAATGAATTGAGGTGAAATAATTTGTAATATAAATATGTAAATCCTCAACTCTTCTGATTGCTCAGTATTTGCTCCTCATTATATAAGGGGAGCATTTTTTTGTTAAGATATCGACAAATTTGTAAATATATTGTATTATTAAAGCAAAAGAGGTTAGTAGTATGAGAGAACTTGTTGAAAAAGATAGGCATATAATTGTTGTTCCTGCAGATTTTAAATGTGCAAACAAAGGGACAATAACAAATGTAGATTCAAAATATTTTACAATTGAATTGCAATATGAACCAAAAGGTATTATGAGACATAATTATTGTGAATTTTATACTCAAACCAATCATGGAACGTTGTATTTTGACTCATATGCGGAAACAATTGAGGGTAATACTATTAAAATTGTTAATCCGGCAAAGCATAGATTTTTGCAAAGACGTCAGTATACTCGTATAAAATTCGTAAAAGATTTAGATTTAAAATTTGATTCAGGTGTTCATAAGATAACGACATTAGATATATCTGCCGGTGGTATGAAATTTAGAACATCTGAAAATGTTGATATTGAAAAGAGTTATTCTATTACTTTACCTTTATCAGAAAAGCAATCTGTTGAATGTATGTTTAGTCCTATAAGAATTGAGAAAAATGAAAATGGCGGATATACTATGTCCGGCAGATTTGAGTATAATAACAGCAAGGATAAAATGACTTTGACTCAATATTGCGCAAAAAGAAGTATAGAAATTAGAAATAAATAGATAAAGTCCCCTCTCCTATGGGGGAGGGTTAGGGTGGGGGCTTATTTTGAGTTTAATAAAATTGTTAAAAAAATCAAATCGAAAACTTTTGTTCACGACTCCGTCGCATGGGCAGAAGTTTTTTATTTTTAGTAAGTTTAGACAGTTTTATAAATATGATATATCAGAAACAGAAGCTCATGATCCTCAAAAAGCTCTTGATGAGGCTCAGAAAAGAGCTGCAAAAATATACGGTTCAAAATATACATGTTTTTTAACTAACGGTTCTACAAGTGGTATAATAGCCGCAGTATTAGCTTGTACAAACCGTGGTGACAAAATTTTAATATGGAAAAATGCGCACCCATCCCACCATAACGCAGTAAAACTTGCCGGATGTGAACCTGTTTATTACGATATACCCACAGATAAAGAATGGGATATTCCAACTAAAACAACACCTGATTTAATTGATATAAAGGGTATAAAAGCAGTAATTGTAACATCACCCACGTATGAAGGTATAGTGTCTGATATTGTGGCATTAAAAGATATTTGCGAAAAAAATAATGTTTATTTGATTGTTGATGAGGCGCATGGAGCCTTGTATCCATTTTCAGACAGATTACCATCCAGTGCTGTTAATATTGCAGATTTTACAATTCAATCGCTACATAAAACTGCAGGCGGGCTTAATCCCACTGCCCTGTTGCATTCTAATTGTAATATAAACCCTGCTCAGGCTTTGTCTATGATAAATACCACATCACCGTCTTATCCTCTGTTGGCATCTATTGAAGCTAATATTAATTATTTAAATTCTCAAAAAGGAAGAAAAAAACTTGACGATTTGATTAATAATATAATGACATTAAAAGAACAATGCAAAAATGTTGACTTTGGAGGCGATGATATAACTAAAATACTCATTAAAAAAGATGGATTGTCTGGTTTTGAACTTTCTGAGATGTTATATGATAAATATAATATTGAAGATGAAAAAACAAATGAGATTTCTACAATGTTGTTGTGTGGAATTGGTACAAGTAAGAAAAAATTAATGAAATTAACTCATGTGTTAAAAAGCGTTTAGCCTTGATATTCTTATGTTTTCTTTAATAATGTAACGAAATGTAAACAAAATAAAATAAAAAATTAAAGTTTTAACCTCAA
>CAMPBE010000014.1 GCA_946636615.1 uncultured bacterium
CACCCCAAAATCAAAGATTTTGACCCTCCCCTATTAGGGAGGGTATTTTGCAACAGATTTATAATTTTGTTAAATTATTTACCTAATTGAGAAGCTTTTTGAGTTGTCTTATCTATTACATCAAAGAAAAGCTTTTCTGAATTTTCGTCATTCATAACAGAAATTCCAACAAAAGTACATCCGCCTTTTGTTGCGACATTATCAATTAACGTTTGAACAGGAGTTTCTCCTCTGTTAAATACCATTTTAGCTGAACCTAAAGCAGTTTGTGTCGCAAGTGTTAGAGATTTTTCATAATTCAATCCAAGTTTTTCGCCTGCACGAGCCATATCTTCTATAACTTTATAGAAAAATGCTGGACCTGAACCCGAAATTGCTGTTACTATATCCATTTGTTGCTCTGTTACTTTTATAACTTTACCTATATTAGATAAAAGTTCTGCAACAAAATCCAAATCATTTTCAGATGCAAAAGAGCCTTTGCACACTCCTGACATACCTTCCAAAACGAGAGCGGGTGTGTTAGGCATTACTCTAACAACTCTTTGTCTGCCTATTATATTTTCAATTTTAGAGGTAGAAACACCCGCCGCAATAGAAACCAAAAGCTTATCTGGTGTTAATTCTGATTTTATTTCTTCTAATATGCCTGCTACTTGATTTGGCTTTGTAACTAAAAATATTATATCGCTATCCATAACAAGAGCTTTGTTATCGGTAATAATGTTTATTCCAAGCCTTTTTTGGGCATTTTCTGCAAATTCCGGATTTATCTCTGAACCTTTTATATTATTTTTTGAAATAAAACCTGATGAAATAACTCCGTTTATTATAGCACTTGCCATTTTTCCGCATCCGATAAAACCTATTTTTTTGTTCATATAATTTAACCTACTTTCTCAAATTAGTTGACTAATATTTTTTTTTTATTTACATTTGAATTATACGACTAAAATTATGAAATTAAAAGGAATTTAAAAATGAGACGTACACTAGAAGGAACAAAGATTAAAAGACAGCATGTAAGCGGTTTTAGAGCGAGAATGGCAACACCTGGCGGACAAGAAGTTTTGAACAGACGTCGCGCTAAAGGTCGTCATAAATTAGCAATTTCAGGTTCTAAAAGAGCTTAATTAATGTTAATCAGATATAAAAACACTATTCGCCGACTGTTGAATTGATTCGGGGTATAGTGTTTTTGTTTTATAATAAAGTTATGTTACCGAGTCAATATAGATTAAAAAAACGATCGGCTTTCAGCGCCATTTATAAAATTAAAAATTCCATTCACAAAGGTGGAATTACATTATTTGCAGGCAAAGAAAAACAAGACATGTGTAAACCGACAAAAGTGGGATTTGTTGTTAGTAAAAAAACTCATAAGAGAGCTGTTAAAAGAAACAGATTGAAAAGGTTAATGAGAGAAAGTTATAGAATTTTACTAAAAACAAATGAATTATCTAATTCGCAAAGGTTTATGTCACTAATTTTTGTTGGTCATGAACATGCTTTAAATAAAAATTTTGACGAAATTAATAATATAATTAAAACATTATTGGAACGTTTATAGGGCTATAATTATGTTAGAAGGCTATTTTGTAGAAAAAGTTTTAACACATGAATATATAAGGCCGTATCCTCAACAACCGGAAGAAACATCAGGATATTTTGTTGGAAGTGAGTCTATCTACAGATATTCTTTGAGGGATTCAGATTATCCGACAATAATTTTGCCAGACCCTATATATGATGGCGCAGGCAACATGATTAGTCCTGGGTACTATGAGCTGGCCCTGACAGAATCAAGAGATTTTTTAATATTAATAGAATCAAAGAATCCTATAGCAGTTATTCCTGTTATAAAAGTTGAGGAAGATGCAACAGAACATGCCAGATTAAATAATAAAATTGTAAAAAAAGAATTAAAAAAACAACAAAAAGAACGAGAAAAAACCAATAAAAAGAGAGCAAAAGTTGGCATGCCTCCTGATGAACCTAAAATACATATGGAAGCAGAAATAGAATATAATGAAAAAGGACAATATTATTTAATAAAATATCAGCGTGGTACAATAAAGGCCTGGGGGGCATTTAAGGGATAAATCGCTTTATATTTAAGAAATGTAACAATTATGTGTGAAATTGTCAATTTATAAATTTTTAAACCGTTATATATAATATATGTGCAATATATATATGCATGAATATGCATAAAGAGCGAGGAGATAATATGAAAAACAGAACTGGTTAATATTTTGTTACAAAATGGCAAAAAAAAAAGTTTTCCATTTTTATTGACGGTATACTAGATTGTGAAGATAGTACTTAAAAAAGGAGTATATTTTATGAACAAAAAGCAACTACTAGTTGCAGCGTTAGCGACAATCATGTCGATTTCTGCTGCAAATGCAACCAATATTACGGGTGCAGAATTGCAAGGAGGCGTGTATAACATTAATCCTGAAAAAATCAACGGTAATGTTGGATACAGACACTATCAAAACTTTGATTTAAGTCAAGGTGATGTTGCTAAATTAATTTATCAAGGCTACAAAAGTGGCGAATTGAGAGATTTAGGAACATTCGTAAACTTGGTTAATAATCAAGTAAAAATTAATGGTATTTTAAATGCAGTTAAAGCTGACGGATCAGGTCATGCTATTTTTATTACCCCACAAGGTATGACAGTTGGTGCTAATGGTGTTTTGAATGCTGGTACTTTGTCAGTTATTACACCAAAAGCTGATAAATTTTCTGCATTAGAAGCTGATTACAATAATGATAATTTTACAAACATTAACCAAATTAACAAAATGAGAAACGGTGAAAACCGTGTTCCTGCCATTAACAACTATGGTGGCAACGCTCCTGTCGAAATTAATGGTTATGTATTTACAAGAAACGGTGCAGATATTCGCGGATCACAAGTTACTGTTGGCGGTGGAATCGTAAATGGCTACAAACCTGCTAATGATTTTTCAGCTACAAACTTTGATGGTAAATCATCTGCTGCAGCATTATTTAATTCATTAGTAAATACAGACGGTTTAATTACTGCAACATCATCTCAAATTGCAAACAACAATTCAAGTATAGTAATTAAATCTGGTGCAGGAGTAGATAACTTTGTTAACACTACAGGTAAAGTTGTTAACTTAGATAACAATGAAACAGTTATTACTAACCACGGTGACAGAGGATTGACAATTAACGCAGGTCTTGTTACCGGTAATGGTAAAGTTAATATTTATAATAACAATGAAACAGGCGCTTTGACAATTTCAAGCTCAGCAAAAGTTCTTGCTCCAAAATCTGATTTGTCTGTAACAAGCAAAGGCGGAATGGATGTAAAAGCTGGCACAACTGCTGCAGCTCTAAATAATCTTGAAATTGTTAACAAAGGTAATGCATTAGCATTTGCCGGTACTGCTGCAGCAGGCAATAAAATTGATGTTGTTAACAGCGGTGCATCAGGTGCTACTATTTCAGGTAACTTAGGTGATGAAACAGTAAGACCTGATACAGTTAGAATCGTCAACGAAAACGGTAAATTAACATTTACAGGTAATGCATATGCTGATAAATCAGTTTCAGTTAGAAATCTTTATGATACAACTTTAGGCCAAAACGCTAATGGTTTGCAAGTTGACGGTACAATTAAAGCCGGTGAAGGTGTCCTTGTTCAAAATGAAAGAGGAAATGCTTCGTTGAACGGTTTGATTGAAGTTGACAATGCAAAAGTTGTAAATAATGTTGAAAATTTAGCAGTTGCAGTATACAACACAGGCAATGGTAAATTAACAACAGGTGCAAACAGCAGAATCGTTTCTCACGATGGTAACATTGCTATCAAGAACGAAGCTACAAACGGTATGGCTTTGGCAGGAAAAATTACAAACGAGGCTGGTGAAACAGCTATCAATAATACTGCAGGAGCAATGACTGTTAACGGCTCTATAGCAAACGTTGGAAATATGGGTATCATCAACAAAGGTACAGGCACAATGAGTGTTGGTGCTGCTATTAACAATACAGGTAAATTAAAACTTGCTAACGTAAACGGTGATGACTTTGAAATTAGCGGAAAAGTTACAAACAAAGACGGTAATTTCAGTGTATACAATGAAAAAGGTCACTTGGATATCAACAATGACTTAACAAATTCAAACGGTTACTTGTTCGTATATTCAAGAAAAGCTTCTGAAGGTGTTTCTTCAGCTGCAGGAACTACAATCAAAAATACAAACGGCAACTTAGCTATCAAACATAACGGTTCCGGCACAGATGCTATGAACAGAGGTATCGACTTGAATGGTGCTGTTGTTAAAGACGGAACAAACGGTGAACTTGCTATCAACAACTACAAAGGTGATATGCACGTTGGTGGTACTGTTAATACAAACACAAAAACAGGTATCATAAATAGAAACGGTTCTGAAGATATGTCTGTTGATGCAACAATTACTTCAACAAACAACAAAGAATTAAGAATCAAAAACGAAGTTGGAACAGGCGATATGGAAGTTGCAGGTACAATTAACCACAACGGAAGATTGAATGTTTTGACAAACGACGGAACATTAACTTTAAGCGGTAACGTTAACAATAGCGGATCTGACAGATCTTATGCTATCGCAAGAAGCCAAGCTGACGGTATCAATGTTACAGAAGACTTTAATGCTCAATCTACAAACGGTATGATTTATGTCTTGAATAAAGTAGGTCAAGATGGTTTGCAATACAAAGGAACTGCAAGATCTACAAACGGTCAAGTTGAATTATACAATATGCAAGGTGATATGGTTGTAAACGGAGGTTCTACTCAAGGAAATCCAACAATCATTCTAAACAAAGGCGGCAAATTGACTGTAACTAACGCAGCAGCTGTAACAGGTAACACAGTAAGAATCGTAAACAAAGGCGATCAAGCTGCTGAAATCGGTTCAAACCACAAAGCAAACTTCCGTGAACAATTAAAAAAATAACGGATAAATAAATAATAAAACGAGCATTGGAAACAGTGCTCGTTTTTTTTATTTGTCAAAGGGGTTGATTTTTAATTTTTACCGTTACATAATATAGATGTCGATAGGGTTTCGGCAATATGAAAATTTAATAACGCGGGATGGAGCAGTCTGGTAGCTCGTCGGGCTCATAACCCGAAGGTCGTTGGTTCAAATCCAGCTCCCGCAACCAATTTTAGAAGGATGTAATAAATCTTGTGTCCGTCAAGTGTTCACTTTGAAGATTGAATTACATCCTTTTTATATATGTATATATACGCAGAAAAATATTAATTACAGAAAAATGTCACATAAACATGAATTTGAAGTTAATAACGAAAATCAACGTAAAACCTTGATTATTATAATTTTCACATTGATTACAATGTGTGCAGAAATTTTATATGGATATTTTACAAACTCAATGGCTTTATTAGCTGACGGCTGGCATATGGGAACTCACGCTTTAGCTTTGAGTTTAACTTTTATTGCCTATATGCTTATAAATAAATTTTCTAACTCAGAATTATTTCCCAATGGCACTGAAAAAATTGGAACACTCGCAGCATATACAAGCTCTATATTTTTAGGGCTAACAGGATTGTGGATAATAATAGAAGCTTTTGATAGAATATTAAATCCTTTAAAAATTCAATTTAATGAAGCTATATTTGTCGCAATAATAGGTTTAGTAGTAAACACAATATGTATATTGATAATGGAAAAAAAGCATCAACACTGTAAAGACGAGAATATAGAGTGTAAAAAAGAGGATTATAATTTTAAAGCAGCTTATTACCATATTTTGGCAGATGCAATGACTTCAGTACTTGCTATAGCTGCATTATTAGTAGGGAAATATCTTAATTTTGTTTATTTAGACTCAATAATTGGACTGCTTGGGGGATTATTAATTATTCGTTGGGCTGTCGTATTAATTAAAAATACAACTAAAATATTAATTGATATGAAGTAAAAAAGACTTGATTAATTTATCAAGTCTTTTTAGTCTATTTCATTGGTGGAATTATCAGATAATATACAGTGTACTCTCGAGGCATATTAAATGCATTTGTAACCGTAAATTTGTATTCAATCGGTTCAATTTTGTAGTTTTCATCCAAATAAGGGCAAGATATTTTAAGCTGTTTGTTTAATTTCGGCAAGGTTCTGTCTATAACAATAATTCCTGATTGTTTTAAATCTTCCTCATCTATCCAAGGATTTTTATAACCGTTTGTATCAAGAATAATTTGCGGATGAGCATCTGTATATATTGTTAAAGGCAATGTCCATTCGATATATCCGCCTAAATATTTTAATGGAGATGCAAATTTTTCAGACCACGCTTTATTTAAATCATTATAAACAGTTGCAACAGGATATCTGCTCCTGTAATTCTTTTCTACTGAAAGCAATGTGCCAAGAGCAATAAATATTATAAGCATTGCCGTATAAGAAAGTTTCGTCACGAAATCAAAATCACTTTTCGAAATTTCTTTTGTAGGAAAGAAATAAAATAAAATTATACCTGTTAGGAACAAAAATTCAAAACCCCACCTAGGGCGCATTGTTCCACCTTCACATAACCCCATTCCAAGATGTATTATTAATGGTGTAAATCCAAATAATATTAACAACCATTTTTTGGGGTTGTCTGTACCTAAATCAAGTTTAAATTGAGATTTTTGTTTCCACTTTAATAATGCATATATTACAAGAGAACCAGCTATTGCTGCTATCTGCATTATAAAAAATATTAATGGCGCTGTGATATGTCTTATTAGAGTATTATTAGAAAATTCCCCTTCAAAATATAAAAGAGGGAAAAAGTCATAATCTATCATCCATAATAAATGTGGGAAAAATATAAAAAATGCAATTAATACTGCAAGATAAAACATGGCATTTTTAAAAACTTCTCTTTTAAAAGCTATTGCCCAAACAAACATTGGTATAAGTATCAATACCGTTTGATATTTGTTTAAAAAACTTATTCCTACCAATAATCCAAGCAGTATCCAATCAAATTTTTTGTTATCTGTCACGCACTTATAAAAATAATATGTAATCATAGGGAGCATACATAAAAGTATTACATCAGGATTGTACCCATAGTATCCTGTTATATAGCTGTATACCCAACATCCTTCTAATATTATTACCGATAGTATTGCTCTGTTATCATCTAAAAATATTTTACCTAATTTATAAATGTAGAAAAATCCACAAAATATAAACAATTGACTGATAAAATATATAGAAAAATCGCTTTTAAATATTGAATAAACCCAATATGTAATCCAACCGGCAAGCGGTGGATGTTTAGGTGTGCCAAAATCGTGGAGAGCACCCCAATATATACCTTCCAAAGCATCTGTTGGCAATACGGTTCTTATTAATCCTATTGTTGACCATACTATTAAGTGAACAAGTAAAAATATCAAAAAGACTTTGTGTTCATGATTAAGTTTTTTTATAATTTGCATATCAAAATATCCTATTTCAAACTTCTAACTACATAATGATATCATATAAAATATAATATACTAATTATTATTCTTAAATTTATAATAAATATAAAGGCTATATTATCCCAAAAGATACAATAAGGATAATACAAATAATAAATAACTTATGATACAATATATTTGTACTGATTTGAAAGGGGGTTACTTGAAGAGTAATAAATTTTTATATATCCCAAAACGGATTATTGTTTTTGCCGTATTATTTTTGGTGTTTTTGTTTTCAAACGTTCAGGCAGCTACAGTTGAGCAAGTTAAAAAATCCATAATAGATCAATCTGTTTCTATGGGAGTTGATCCTGCAATAATGTTGAGTATAGCTAAAGCAGAATCTGGCTTTAGACAAGAAGCTAGAGGTGCAGGAGGCCATGTTGGGGTATTTCAGTTGATGCCGGGGACTGCCAAGCGCTTAGGCGTAAATCCGTATAACTTAGATGATAATATAAAGGGTGGAATTTTGTATTATAAATCTATGTATAAAACATTCGGTTCAATGGAATTGGCTGTCGCTGCATATAATACCGGACCTGATGCTATAAAAAGGTGTAACAACACAATACCAAAACATGCACGTGGCTTTGTGTCGAGGATTATGACAGATTACAAATATTATAAATCAAATTAAAAAAGGGACTTTTAAAAGTCCCCTTTTTTAATCAAATTTTTTAATCCATTTTGCTAAATCATCTGTAGACGGATTATGGTTTAAAATATCACCCTCAATAATTTCTGTTGAAGCGTCAACACTAGTTTTAAGGTTCGCAACAGCTCCTCCAAAACCACTTCCGCCTGATGTTGCAAACAAAATAATTTTTTTATTTGAAAAATCATATTGTTCAAGAAATGTATTAATAATTGTCGGTGCTATATACCACCATATAGGAAAACCAAGATATATAAGGTCATATTTTTCTATATGGGCATCATCTTTTACAATTTCCGGTCGAGAATTTTTATCTCTCATTTCGACAGAACTTCTGGAATTTCTGTCCATCCAATTTAAATCAGCATCCGAATAAGGTTCTGCTGGCTTTATTTCGTATAAATCAGCTTTTGCAACCTTTGCTAAATTTTGGGCAACTTGAGCAGTCACTCCGCTTGCAGAAAAATACGCAACTAATGTTTTTGTCATATAACCCCCTTTTTAATTTTGCATCAAAAATTCTTTTATAATATTAGCAATATAGTCAAACCCTTTAATAACTCCCAAATCCTTCCCTTCAAGTTTTTTAGAATAAACAAGAACAGGAACTTTTTCCCTTGTATGGTCAGTACCTTCAACAGTAGGGTCGCATCCGTGATCTGCCGTTATTATCAGCAAATCATCATCAGTCATTTCTTCAATTATGTCATCAACATATGTATCAATTTCTTCTATTGCTTTGCCATAACCTTTTGCATCATTTCTGTGACCGTATAGCATATCGGTATCAACAAGGTTTGTGAAAATTAAGGTTGAATTATTATATATTTTTTCTTTTTCGTAAGCTATTTCTTCTGTGTTCAACTCGTTTTTTACTGCTTTAAGAGTCAATTCAAGGCCTTCTTTGTTTGAACCTGTATGAATTGCATGAGTTATGCCGGACTTAGAAAATATATCTTCAATTTTACCTATACCTATTACTTTTGAACCACTATCTTTCAAATCGTTCAAAATAGTATGTGACGGCACCATTGAATAATCTCTGCGGTCTTTGGATATTCTCGTCGGTTTTCCGTCAATAATTTTGTAAGGTCTTGCAATTACTCTTGATACGTTATAGCCTCCGTCATCCAACAATTTACGGGCAATTTCACACCATTTATAAAGTGTTTCAAGCGGAATAAAATCTGTATCAAGTGCGATCTGAAAAACACTGTCAGCACTTGTGTAAACTATAGGAAATCCTGTTTTATGATGTTCGTCATTTAACTCTGCAATAATTGTTGTACCACTTGCAGGGCAATTTGCAAGGACACCTTTACACTCTGTTTCTTCAATAAATTTTTCTATTAATTCAGATGGAAAACCATTAGGGTAAGTCGCAAAAGGTTTTTCTGAAATAAGTCCTGCCATTTCCCAATGACCTGTTGTTGTATCTTTGCCTTTGGATTTTTCAAGCATTGTTCCGTATTGACCTATAGGATCACTCTCTTTTGCTATACCTTTAAAATCTTGAATATTACCCAATCCTAATTTTGCCATATTAGGAACATATAACCCCCCGTTGTATTCACAAACATTTTTTAATGTATTGCATTCCGGCACATCGTTAAAATCTCTGCAATCCTCCATGGCACCAATGCCCATAGAGTCAATAACCATAACTATAGCTCTTTTCATATTTTCACCTTACATAACAATTTTAGCAACACGTTTATTCTGTGTCAATAACTGCAAATGCGTTAAAATCCAAACATCCGAAAATAATTTCAACATGTGTTTCGCCATGCGGTTCTAATTTGACAAAATTAATAGCTTCATCTTCATATTCTTCAGAAGTTTCTTCTGCAGGTATTTTGGCTATTAAATCGTGAGCTTGATAGAGTTTTATATAAACTTCACCATCATCATTTTTTTCACCCTCAACTTGGTAATGGCCAATCGGTATAATATAATTTTCATTAACCTTCAATGGAATCGGAATCATTAGAACAGGAAGCTCTGCTTTTGTGTTAGAAATTATTTCACTTTCATTGCTTTGTGAATAACTTTCACCTTGTGGTACATCTTTGTTTTTTTGTTTTTTGAAAGAAAATGTTTTTCCGAAAGGACTTTTTTTAGTTTTTTTACTCTCTAATGCTTTTTGAAAATCTTCTTCAGAAACAGCTTTTTGCCCATACACATTTGAATCTCCGAAATTATCCCACAAATCATCTGCGTAGGCACAAATTCCACCGGCTAAAAATATAGATAATAATAAAATTGAAAATTTCTTCATATAAACATATTAATAATTATTTTCAAAAAGTATACATTCATTTGAATGAAAACTGATGAATTATTATTTATGATAAGTTTCACCTTTGATAATTTTGAAAGCTCTGTAAATTTGCTCAACTAATATAAGTCTGGCAAATTGGTGCAAAAATGTCATTTTTGACATGCTTAATTTGAAATTTGCTCTGTTTGACACAATTTCCGAAATTCCGCAAGATGAACCTATAACAAAAATAATTTCTGAAACACCATCATTTGTGAGTTCTTCTATTTTTTGTGCAAAATCTTCGGATGACAGTTGTTTTCCTTTGATCTCCATTGTAATCACATAAGACTGTGGTTTTATATAGGATAAAATCTTTTCGCCTTCTTCTTTTAATATTTTATCTGTTAAATGCTCATCTCTAATCTCAATAGCAGGAATTTCAATCACCTCAACAGGCGCATACGGCGTAAGGCGTTTCAAAAATTCATCAATGCCGTCTTTCAAAAATTTTTCTTTTATTTTACCAAGTGCAATAATCTTAATTTTCATCTTTTGCCATATAGATAGTTTGTGACGGGAATGCGAAATCAATACCTTCAGCTCTATAACGTCTTACAATACTTTGAATAATACTGCCCCTAATTTGCAAAAAGTTAAAATAAGCTTTTGTTTTTACATATCCGAAAGCTCTTATATTAATTGAACTGTCATCCAATTTATCTAAAAATACATGTGTATCTTTATGAATATCAGAGCGTCCAGACAAGACCTCTTTAATAATATCAATTGCTTTTTGGATTTGTTCATCCGAAGTATCATATGTAACTCCAAATGTAATGTCCAGCTTTCTTTTTGAAGATTTTGAAACGTTTTCAATAATAGTATCCGCACATATATCATTAGGAATTGTTACCAAATAATTATCAAGAGTTCTGATTTTTGTTGAACGCAAGTTTATACTCTCAACATAACCTTCATAGTCTTTAATTTTAATGTAATCACCAATTTTATAAACTTTGTCTGCTACAACTGAAATAGTACCAAACATTGATGCAATTGTTTGTTGAGCTGCAAACCCGACTGCTAAACCGGTAATTCCAAAACCAGCTATAAGTGAAGTCAATGAATAACCTTGACTTTGCAAGAATGAAGCTACTATGATAAATACAATTAAAAATTTTATTATCTTTTCTATTGCTACTATAACATTATTTACAGCCAGAGAATTTTCATTTTTACTAAATCTGTTTTTAATTTTTTTCATTAAAATTTCTGTCATTTTAAACAGAATATAAATTATAAAAATGTTAACTATTATGCCCAATATCATACTAACTTTGAAAGTTGAAAATAATCTCCCTAGCTTGTCTGTATATGCTAAAATTTCATCAATCATAATTTACCTCGTTTTATTAAGAAAATATAAGAAATGCTTTGTAAAGTCAAGTATCTAAGAGCTGGTTATACTTGCATTTTACGACAATGTAAACAAAAGTATATAAAACTCGTTACATTTGTAGTTCTTTATTATTTCAAGTGATATAATAAACGATACATGAAAATTGACAAAGGGGAGAAAAATGTTAATGACTGAAACTAAACAAGAAGTTTACCCTACTACGGAATTTGTTTCAGGAAAATGGAATAAAGAGATTAATGTAAGGGATTTTATACAACGTAATTACACTCCGTATACAGGGGATGCGAGTTTTTTGGAAGGGCCTACAGAAGCAACTCAAAAGTTGTGGAATAAATGTTTGGCATTGCTAAAAAAAGAAAGAGATAACATGGGTGTATTGGATATGGATACAAAAATTGTCTCCACTATAACATCCCATGGCGCCGGATATATAGAAAAGAGCTTGGAAAAAATCGTAGGTTTACAAACAGATAAACCACTAAAACGATCTTTACAACCTTTTGGCGGAATCAGAATGGCAGAAGGAGCTTGTGAAGCTTATGATTATAAAGTAGATCCTGAGATTTCTGAAATCTTCAGAAAATACAGAAAAACTCACAACCAAGGTGTTTTTGATGCTTATACTCCGGAAATGAGAAAAGCTCGTCATGCGGCAATTTTAACAGGTCTGCCTGACGCTTACGGCAGAGGAAGAATCATAGGTGATTACAGACGTGTTGCTTTGTACGGTATTGACAGACTTATTGAAGATAAGATGGAGCAACATGCCTCGCTTGATGGTGAAATGACTCCTGACAAAATTCAACTTAAAGAAGAAATTGCCGATCAAATTTCAGCATTGAAAGAAATGATAGAACTCGGCAAAATCTACGGATTTGACATTTCAAAACCTGCAAGAAACGCTAAAGAAGCTGTTCAATGGCTTTATTTTGGTTATCTTTGTGCTGTTAAAGAACAAAACGGAGCCGCAATGTCTATTGGCAGAACTTCAACCTTCTTGGATATTTATATTGAAAGAGATTTAAAAGAAGGTATTATAACTGAAGCCGAAGCACAGGAGCTAATCGATCATTTTATTATGAAATTGAGATTGGTAAAATTTGCAAGAACACCTGAATATAATGCGCTATTTTCAGGTGATCCGACTTGGGTTACGGAATCTATAGGCGGCATGGGAGTTGATGGAAGAACTTTGGTAACGAAAAATTCTTTCAGATATTTGCACACTCTTGAAAATCTAGGAACTGCTCCGGAACCGAATTTGACAGTTCTTTGGTCAACAAGACTGCCTCACAACTTTAAACAGTATGCGGCTCATATTTCAATTACGACATCATCTATACAGTATGAAAATGATGATCAGATGAGAGTTACACACGGTGATGATTATGCTATCGCATGTTGCGTTTCTTCTATGGTTGTCGGTAAAGAAATGCAATTCTTCGGAGCTCGTGCAAATCTTGCTAAATGTCTTTTGTACGCAATCAACGGTGGCATTGATGAAAGGTTAAAAGAACAAGTAGGTCCTAAATATCGTCCGATTACATCAGAATACTTGGATTATGATGAAGTTATGGAAAAATATGACGATATGATGGAATGGCTTGCTGGACTTTATGTAAATACTTTGAATGTTATTCATTATATGCATGACAAATACTGCTATGAAAAAGCTCAAATGGCACTCCATGACAGAGATGTAAAAAGATATTTTGCAACCGGTATTGCTGGGCTTTCTGTTGTTGCCGATTCATTGTCTGCAATTAAATATGCAAAAGTAAAAACAATAAGAGATGAAGACGGTATTGTTGTTGATTACGAAATTGAAGGCGATTTTCCAAAATATGGAAATAACGATGATAGAGTAGATGAAATTGCAGTAAATCTTGTTCATTCATTTATGAATAAGATTAGAAAACATTACACATACAGAAATTCAATACCGACAATGTCAATATTGACAATTACATCAAATGTAGTTTACGGCAAGAAAACAGGAAATACTCCTGACGGAAGAAAACAAGGAGTTCCGTTAGCTCCGGGAGCAAACCCGATGCATGGTAGAGACAGCAATGGTGCAGTTGCTTCTCTTGCATCTGTTGCAAAATTACCGTTTGGAGATGCACAGGACGGAATTTCAAACACATTCTCAATTATTCCGAATGCTTTAGGTAAAGACGAAGTGTTCATGGGTGATTTGAATGTAAGTTTGGATTGCGGATGCTGTGAGGAAAACTTAGGGCACTAAGAGTAATATATAGGTCGGTTTTTAGTCCGACAACGAAAAGAATGTGGGGATAGACTTAAGTCTACCAAATTATAAGGAGAAAATTTTTATGTCAACAATGCAGGAAGAAAATTTAATCAATTTGCTGGACGGATATGTTGAAAAAGGCGGACACCATTTGAATGTAAATGTTTTTAATAGAGAAACATTGATTGATGCACAGGCGCATCCTGAAAAATATCCTCAATTGACAGTTAGGGTTTCAGGATATGCGGTTAATTTCAACAAATTAACTAAAGAACAACAAGATGATGTTATTTCAAGAACTTTCCATTCATCATTGGGTTCTTCAAAAATGTCTTCGGTTTCTGAAATTGCAAAAGAAAAAGAAAATGAAAAGAGATATATTGACAAATCTGAAATAAGAACTTCGGTTGGCAAAATGTCAATGCCTTCAGATTTTTCTGCAAAGAAACCATCTTTAGATAATAACAAGACTCTTTCAAATATATAACAGATATGGCGGAATTATTTGGAAATATACATTCAATCGAATCCTGCGGAACAGTTGACGGTCCGGGGATTCGTTTTGTTGTATTTTTACAAGGATGTCCTATGAGATGCCTATATTGCCATAATCCCGATACTTGGGGAGTAAATGAAAATCAAAAAATGTCTGTATCTGATATTTTATCAAAATACGACAGTGTAAAAGAATTTTGCAAAGGCGGTATCACTGTTACCGGTGGTGAGCCATTGTTACAAATCGATTTTGTAACAGAACTTTTTAAAGAAGCTAAAAAAAGAAATGTTCATACTGCACTCGATACATCAGGAATACTGTATAATCTTCAAAAATCCGAAAAAATAGAAGAATTACTCAAATATACAGATTTGATTCTTCTTGATATAAAACACATTAATGATGAGGAACATAAAAAACTTACAGGTCATTCAAACAAAAATATTTTGGCATTTGCAAAATATCTTTCTGATAAAAATATACCCGTATGGATAAGGCATGTTGTTGTTCCGCAAATTACATTCAATAAAGAATATTTATTTGAACTCGGGCGATTTTTAAAAACACTGAAAAATATAAAAGCGCTCGATGTTTTGCCTTATCATAATATGGCAATTCCAAAATACGAAAGCCTAAACATTCAATATCCTCTAAAAGATACACAACCTTTAACAAAAGAAGAAGCTATTCAAGCAAGAAATTGGATTTTAGAAGGTATGAAAGCTTAATATAATATTAATATTTAAGGCCTATAAACCTCTTGCAAAAAAAGCAAATTTATAATATATTTATAATTGTATAAGTAACACTTAAAAGGAGAAATTTATGGAAACTTATGGTATTGAAAAATTAGGTATTACTTCTCCCTCTGCAGTTCACAGAAACTGGACACCTGCTCAATTAACAGAAGCAGCTTTAAGACGTGGAGAAGGAACTTTGGCAAACAACGGCGCTCTTGTTGTTACTACAGGTAAATATACAGGCCGTTCACCTAAGGATAAATTTATTGTTGACACTCCAAGCATTCACGATGATATCGCATGGGGTAAAGTAAACAAACCAATTTCTAGAGAAGCATTCAACTCAATTAAATCAAAAATGATTGATTATTTGAATGGTAAGGAAGTATTTATTTTTGATGGTTTTGCTGGTGCAGACAAAAAATACACTCAAAAGTTCAGAGTTATCAACGAAATGGCATCTCAAAACATGTTCATTCACCAATTGTTAATCAGACCTACAGAATCTGAATTAGCATCTTATGGCGAAGCTGATTACACAATCATTTGTGCTCCAGGATTTAAATGTGATCCTGCAGTTGACGGAACAAATTCTGAAGCTTGCATAGCAATTGACTATGAAGCTCATATGATTATCATTGCAGGTTCTCAATATTCAGGCGAAATTAAAAAATCTGTATTCGCTACAATGAACTATGTAATGACAAAGAAAAACGTTCTTCCAATGCACTGTTCAGCTAATATGGACCCTGAAACTCATGAAACAGCTGTTTTCTTCGGTCTTTCAGGAACAGGTAAAACAACTTTATCAGCTGATCCTTCAAGAAAATTAATCGGTGATGATGAACACGGTTGGTCTCCTGATGGTGTATTCAATTTTGAAGGCGGATGCTATGCAAAATGTATCAATCTTACTGAAGAAAATGAACCTGATATCTATAACGCAATCAAATTTGGTTCATTGGTAGAAAACGTAATTATGAATCCTGAAACAAGAGAATTAGACTTTGCAGACGGATCTTTAACTGAAAATACTCGTGTAGGATATCCTGTAAATTATATCAACAATGCTGCTATTCCTTCAATGGGCGGAATTCCAAAAGTAGTAGTATTTTTAACAGCTGATGCTTTCGGTGTATTGCCTCCGATTTCAAGATTGGATAAAAATGCAGCTATGTACCATTTTGTAACAGGCTTTACATCTAAGCTTGCAGGTACAGAACGTGGCATTACAGAACCTGTTCCTACATTCTCAACATTATTTGGTGAACCATTTATGCCAATGGATGCTTCAGTTTACGCAAAAATGTTGGGTGACAAATTAGACCAATACGGTACTAAAGTATACTTAGTAAATACAGGATGGGCAGGCGGAAGTGCTTCATCTGGTGCTAAGAGAATGAAACTAGCTTATACAAGAGCAATGGTTACAGCAGCATTGAACGGTTCATTCGATTCTGTTGAATTTAAGCACCATGACGTATTCAACGTAGATTATCCGACATCTTGTCCTAATGTTCCTGATGAAATGTTAGATGCAAGAGGTATGTGGTCAGATAAGAATGCATACGATGAAGCAGCAAACAAGTTGGCTCAAATGTTCAATGATAACTTTACTTCAAAATACCCGAACATGCCATCTGAAATCGTAAATGCAGGCCCAAAGCCATTAAGCATAGTTAAATAATTGTTTTAACTATGTATAAGATTAAAAAGAGTCTCGGTAAAACGAGGCTCTTTTTTTTATAAATTTTTGATAATTAGTTTTCTTCTTTAAACATTAATAATGCGCAACTACAAAGGATGATTGCTCCAAAAAAAACTTCTATCGGGAATGTAATTAATAAATTTTTATCCAATATCATTGGTATAAGTAAAATTGCTCCTGCTGGAGGAAAGTATATCTTTAATTTGTCAATTGCTACAAATAAAACAATACAAGCCATAAGTGTACAAACGAAAAGTGGAATATTCAAATAGATATTGAATATCAACCTTATAGAACAACCTATAAAAGATGCAAATGTCATTATCCCGATTATGTACAAAGGTTTTGCTCTTGCAGGACTCTTTGTATTTGATAACTCAGTAAACATTACAATTAAAGGCGGTGCAAGGAAATATATTTGATGAGTTTGAAATGGAATTAGTGCAATAAGTCCAAAAATTATCAATAATTTTGACCATTTTTTTATTTGATATTTAATATCAAAGTTACATGGCACAAAGTTATTTACAGGGCGTAAATGGTATTTTTCCATTAACCACTGAGCAAAAATAATTATAAGAGCCATTGCAGAAACAGATATAGGATAAATCCAACTTTCTGTTCTTAAATATACAGGCAAAATACAAGCAGAAATTATTGGTACAAAATTTGTTTTAAATAAAGTTAAAATAAATCCGGTGAAACAAAAACATGTACACACCTGCAATATTAACGGTATATGAAAGTACCTGACAACAATTATTCCAAATAATGAAGCTAATGTCATAAGTATAAAAATTCTGCGCTTATTTGTTGCCCAAGGTTGTTGTTCGGATACCCAAGCTCCAATAATTAACGCACATATTTCGGGAAATATAATTTCACTTTCCCCACTAACTTCTGCAACAAAAACCATTACAAAAGCCATAACTATTCCGAAAATATATCTTTCAATCCTTATTCTTCGTAATATTTCGGCATTCATATTCTTATTCTAAAACAAAAACTGATTAATATACAAAATTAAACTAAGACTAAACACTTTTCTTTTCTTCCTTCATTAAAAGCAATAAAAATATTATAACTAAACTTGCAATGGCAAAAATTCTAAAAGTATCTATAAATGCCCATAATGTCGATTGTTCTGCCAAACTAAAATGCATTAATTTCAATCCCATATAATTAGCTGTATCAAAATCAAAATATTGAGCCAGATTTAAGGTAGTATAATGCAATCTCTCAGCAAATATTGGATTTAAATCATTTAAATATCCTACCATCATATTTTGATGCACCTGAGAAAATCTGGATATACATGTTGTCGCTATAGATGTTCCAAAAGATGCACCCAAGTTTTTCATCAAATTTTGTAAGGAACTGCCCATAGTCAAATCTTCTTTTTTTATAGTTGTACAAGAAAGGTTGATAACGGGAGTCATTGACATAACCATGCCTGTTCCGTATAAAAAATTTGGTAAAAATATATTTGCAAGTGAAATCTGCATATTTAAAAGACCAAATAACAAACCGCCCAATCCAATTAGTAGCAATCCGATAAAGCAGGAAACTTTTTCCGGCACTTTACCGGTCACAATAACGAGAATAACTAATCCGGCCAAACTTCCAAGTCCTCTTGGTAACATAGATACCCCACCTAAAAATGCAGTGTATCCCAAAAGTCCCTGAAGCATAGAAGGCAAAAGCATTGCAGACGCAATTAATACGAATAGCAAAACCATTTGTATTAAAGTTCCAAATAAAAAATTTAAATCTTTTAATAGCCTTAAATCTAACAGCGGATCTTTTTTATTTTTTAATTGACTGTAAAAGAATAAAATACCGGCTGATGTTGAGATTCCCATAAGCCAACAAACCCTTGATGCATCAAACCATCCGGCATCATTACCTTTATCCAAAACCACTTGTAAAAGAAGTATCCAGATTACAAGCATTCCGAAGGCAAAAAAGTCCATCTTTGCATCTTTTTGTTTTTGAGCATACGGCGGATCTTTAATTAATTTTGTTAAAGATATTGCACAAATAAGTCCTATAGGTGCATTTATCAAAAATATCCATGGCCAAGACCAATTTTCAGTAAGCCACCCGCCTATTACCGGTCCGATAATCGGTGCTATAACAAAGGCAAACCCATATAATGACATCGCTTTACCCCATTCCTTTTGAGGAAAGATTTCCATCATAATGGCTTGTACAAGAGGCAATATTGCTCCACCCCCAATACCCTGCAAAAATCTTGAAATAATAATCATTGGCATAGAACGAGATAAACCGCACATTAAAGATGCAACAGTAAATAGTATTATACTAAATATGAAATATTTTTTTCTTCCAAATACCTTGCAAAAATAACCAATAGCCGGAATAATTATTGAACTTGCAACCAGGTAATTGGTAACAATCCAAGTCGATTCATTTCTGCTTATCGAAATTGTACCAGCAATATAAGGCAATGCAACATTTGCGATAGTTTCATTTAAAGCGAACAAAAATGCAGCTGTAACAAGAGGAATTGTGACCAACCACGGATTAATAGAAGGCTCCTGCCTTGCTTCCGCTATACTGTTTTCCAAAAAATCCTCTTCCTGTAAGGGGCATTTCGGCTAATTGCCTAATGTCGATAATAACCGTTCAAATACGAACTTAAAATAAAAATACCTTACTTAGACTATAATATTGTAGTAAATTTTATTTTTCAAGTTTTTTTATAAAATATTTATGATAAACTAAAGAAAAAGGGGAATAATATGAAAAAGATTTTTATTTTGTTATCAGTATTAGCAACAATTATTTCAGTAAATTCAGCAATTGCAGACGAATACTACCAAACAAGCAAAACAGAACAATTGCTTGAAAAAGTTTCGGACAAAACGCAAGCAACAGCAGAAAAAACTGCAGAGAGTGTAAAATATAATTCTAAAAAAGCCGGAAAATTTATAAAAGAAAAATCAATTATTGTTGGAGAAAAAGCTTCAAAACATGCCAAAATCGGAGCAGAAAAAGCAAAAAATGCAACTGTACGCGGAGCTAACAAAGTCTCAAATTCAACTGCAAAAGGTATGAAAAAAGCCGCAGAAAAAATGCAGGAATCTGCTGAAAGAACAATAGAAAAAACAGACAAAAATCTAATGGAAACAACACCAAAATGTAAATGCAATTGCGGTTGTGACTGCAAAAACAATTGTGAATGTGATGAATAAATAGTGGAGCTTTTATGATAGATTGTTTATCCAATCCTGATTGGTTAGCACCTCAAATTGACTGCTTGTTGTTTCTACAAAACATAAGAATAGAACAACCTTTAATATTTGATAAATTTTTTCTTTCAATAACAATATTTGGAGAATTTTGGCTGCCAACTTTAGTTTGTGCAATTGTATATTGGTGTATAGATTTTAGGGCCGGTATTTATTTGTTCTCGCTAGAAAGTTTTAACATATTTTTGGCACATTTCTTTAAAATGTTGGCTTGTGTATACAGACCGTGGGTGTTGGATAGCAGAATCCATCCTTCTGAGCTTGCCGTCCCGTTTGCCAAAGGGTATTCTTTCCCGAGTGGTCATTCAGCTATGAGTTCATCTACACTTGGCGGAGTTGCCTTTTTAACAAGACGGAATAAAATATTACCAATATTCTTAGTGTGCCTGATTTTATTGATTGGATTTTCAAGACTTTGGTTGGGTGTTCATACACCACAAGATGTTGTGTGCGGTTTGACTATGGGATTAATTTTGGTTTTTGCGGTCAATCCTATAATTAATTGGGCTGAAAAAGATGACAAAAGATACATGTATATGCTTGGTATAATTAATATTCTCGTTATATTGGCACTTGTTTGTGTATATTTCTTTAATACATACAGAGTTGATTATGTTGCAGGAGAAATTCTGGTTGATCCCCAAAAATTAAAATATGTAACTGTTGTAGTGTATGGTTTTTCTTTGGGGCTTATTAATGGTTGTTATCTTTGCAGAAGATATTGTCCGTTTGATCCTAAAACAGTTTCCGTGAAAAACAGGATTTTTAGAGGAATTGTGGGCGGTATAAGCTTAATTTTACTGCTAAAATTTATACTTGGGTATATCGTTTTTAATATGGTTCCTTTAAAATTTGGTGTAGCTGCAATGTTTATGTGCGGGATTTTTGTAACATTAATTTATCCGTTAATGTTTTCAAAAATAAAAAGTTTATAAATTAATTAACATATTTGAATAAAAATAAAATTATACTATACAAAATCTAAAAACCATGCTAATATATAGACAGATGTAGTAGTAAATATTTTTTGGAAATATATGCAATGAATTCGTTTTAAATAATTTCATAGCGGATACCCGATAGGATACATGTATCGGGCATTGCGTGTATTATTAAAAAATAGAAAAGGATAAGGTACTTTATGGACTTTTATTTAATTATTGCGATTATTGCGGTAATAGCATTAGTCGCTGCGCTGATTGTCCAGCAAAGCAAAACTAAATCCATGCTTCAATCTGTTGAAAAAGATAAAAAGGCATTGGAAGAAAAAGAAAAACTGCTTTTAAAAGAAGCAAGAATCAAAGCAATTGAAGAATTGCAAGATGACAGAGAAAAACTTAACGAAGAAGAAAGAGAAAGAAGACAAGAACTTACAAGACAAGAACAAAAATTAGCAAAAAGAGAAGATATGCTTGAAGATAAAATTCAAGAATATACAGAAAAAGACCTTCAAGCTCAAAAGAAAATTGATGAATTATTAGAAAAAGAAGATTATCTGGCAGAGATTGTTCAAAAACAAACGACAGAATTAGAACGAATTTCCGGCATGTCTGCAGAGGATGCAAAAAATATGTTGTTAGAACAATTGAAACACGATTTGGCTCAGGAACAAATGCAATTGATTCGTGAAAATGAAGCCAAAATAAAAGAAATTTCATTGGAAAAATCAAAAGAAATATTATCAACAACAATGCAAAGATGTATGATTGAACAAGTTGTAGAAACAACAGTTTCAGTTGTAGCTTTGCCAAATGACGAAATGAAAGGTCGTATCATCGGTCGTGAAGGTCGTAATATCAGAGCATTAGAAACTTTGACAGGAGTTGATTTGATTATTGATGATACTCCTGAAGCAGTTGTATTATCAAGCTTTGATCCGGTAAGACGCGAAATTGCAAAGCTTGCTTTAGAAAAACTTATTGTTGACGGTAGAATTCATCCTGTTCGTATTGAAGAAATGGTTGAAAAAGCCCAAGAAGAAATCGACAAAAAAATATGGACAGAAGGTGAAAATGCTGCTCTCGAAATGGGAGTAATGGGACTTAATAAAGAGTTGATTAAAACATTAGGAAGACTATATTACAGAACAAGTTATGGTCAAAATGTTTTGAAGCATTCTCTTGAAGTTGGTCATATTGCAGGAATGCTTGCTGCTGAAATTGGTGCAAACGAAGCTATCGCAAAAAGAGCAGGACTTTTACACGATATCGGTAAAGCTGTTGACCAAACTCAAGAAGGTACTCATATACAATTGGGTGTTGAGCTTGCTTCACGATTCGGAGAAAGACCTGAAGTTGTACACGCTATAGAAGCGCATCATGACGATGTTGTTGCAAACACAATAGAAGCAGTTCTTGTAAAAGTTGCCGATGCGATTTCTGCAGGAAGGCCCGGTGCAAGACGTGATACTTTAGAAATTTATATCAAACGTTTACAAAAAATAGAAGAAATAGTTAACAGCTATGACGGAATAAAACAGTCATTTGCTGTTCAAGCGGGTCGTGAAGTTAGAATAATCGTTGAAGCTGAAAAGTTTGACGATTTGGCATCTCAAAAACTTGCAAGAGATATTGCAAAACGTATAGAAGATGAGCTTGATTATCCCGGTCAAATCAGGGTAACTGTTGTAAGGGAATTTAGAACAACAGAAATAGCTAAATAAGTTGAAAGGCTAAGAGTTGAATGGTTGAATGATTTTCAACCGTTCAACTTTTTAATAAAAATGACAAATAATAATAGTACAATAAAAATATTATTTTTTGGAGATCTGGTCGGCAAACCCGGACGTTTTGCAGTACGAGATTTTTTACAAGCTGCTAAGCAACTAAATAATTATGCAGAAACGAGCCATTCTACCTTCACAATCGCTAACGTTGAGAATGCATCTCATGGCTTTGGATTAACAGAAAAAAATTATAAAGAATTATCTGAATATGGTATTGATTGTATGACATCGGGCAATCACATATTTGACAAAAAAGAAATTTTTAACTACATCGAAACGGCTGACAAACTTATAAGACCGTTTAATTATCCTGATGGAACCATTGGCTCAGGTAGCAGGATTTTTGAATTATCTGACAAAACAAAAATTGCTGTAATTAGTGTTTTGGGCAGAGTCTTTATGAATCCTGTGGAGTCTCCTTGGACTTATGTGGCAAAAGAGATTAAGCGACTAAAAGAAATTACTCCAATTGTAATTGTAGATTTTCATGCAGAAGCAACTGCAGAAAAAATTTGTTTTGGAAAATTTTGTTCAGAATTAGGAGTTAGTGCATTCTTTGGAACACATACTCATGTTCAAACTGCCGATGACCAAATCATAAATAATATGGCGTATATTACAGATGCTGGTTTTTGCGGAGCTCAGGATAGTGTTATAGGAATGGATTATAAATCATCACTAAACAGATTTACTACAGCAATTCCTGAAAGATACGAAGTAGCTGAAAGCAATGTCGTCCAAATTAATGCTGTTGAAGTTGATATTGATTCAACAAACGGGCATGCCAAGGCTATTAAAAGAATTTTTTTGTTAGAAGATAATAAGGAAAAGGAAAATGAAAACTGATTTACACATTCATACATACTATTCTGACGGTGTGTTTTCTCCGGAAAAAATCGTTGACACTGCAATAGATGTGGGTTTACAAGCTATTGCATTAACAGATCACGATAATATTCTTTCATATGATGTTGCCCAAAAATATTTAAAAGAATCAAATAAATCAGATAAATTGGAAGTTATTAGAGGAATTGAAGTTAATACTCTTTATAAAGGATATGAAGTGCATATTTTGGGATATTTTATGGATGTTAACGATAATGACTTTCAGGATATGTTAAAATATCAACAACAAGCACGTATAAAACAGACAAAAGAAATCATTTCTTTGCTTTCAAGAAAAGAAGGTATAAAAATTAAATTTGAAGACATAAAAAAACAAGTTGCAGAGGGCGGAAGTATCGGGCGTCCACATATAGCTAAAGCTATAACAAATGTTGGCGGTACGGCTAGCGTAATGGATGCTTACGCAAAATATATTCACGATGATTCACCTGTATATGTACAAAGAAAGACTGTTTCGCCTCAAGATGCGGTCGAAATTATATATGATGCAGGTGGAATACCTGTTATTGCACATCCTCATGATTTAGATATTGCCGAAACTTTAATCAAAGAATTAATGCAGTATGGTTTGAGGGGTATTGAGGCTTATCACAGAAAACATTCTCCTGCTTGCGTTGAATATTTTTCATCAATGGCTGAAGAATTAGGTTTAATTGTTACAGGTGGTTCCGATTTTCATTGCCCAAATATAATGAATGGACAAATTGTATTAGGCAAAAATTTTGTTCCTGAATGGGTGTATGATAAATTAGTTGCAGAAAAAAAATTAATTGATATGGCGTAAATTATGATTAAAGAGATTAAAAATTTTTTAAAAAAACATTATCCAAAACCGGAGTATTCAATAACATTATTTATAGCACTTGCTATAATTTTGCTTATAATGCCGTTTTCTATTGAAAATACAAGACAAGCAAGTTTAATTTCAAAATGGAATGAAAAGATTAATCGTGTTGAATATATGTTTTCTGTAATGAATGCTCATGTTACAAACGATATGTTGAAGAGTTTAAAAAAAGCTCAAACAACTAAAGAAAAAGAAAAAATACTTTTAATGATAATCAAACCTTATATGAGAATAAATACGGAAAAGACTCCGATCAAGCATTATAAGCCCAAATTTAGAAATGGAGCAAGAATTAGTAAAGACAGTAAATATTATTTTGAAGACTTGCATTATGCTGAAAACAGCAGTATAGTCGGAATAAAAAATATAAACACGTTAACAGAAAAAGATCCTTTATTCATTATGATGTTTGATATAAACGGAATATTGCTACCAAACAGGTGGGGAAACGATATATTCGGAATTAATATTTATGCCAACGGTCAAATTCAACCTTTCGGATATGATTTAGATATGCAAGCACTAAAAAATGATTGTTCAAAAAAAGGTTCAGGCGTCGGTTGTTCATATTATTATACAATTGGCGGTGAATTTGATGATTAAAAATATATGTGTATTTGCATCATCGTGCAATTATTTAGAAAAAATTTATTATAGCGAATCTGCAGTATTTGGGAAATTGTTAGCTCAAAATGGCTATAATATGGTATATGGCGGAAGTTCTTTGGGATTAATGTGGGCTTGCGCAGAACAGGTAAAAAATAACGGTGGAAAAATATTTGGTGTAATGCCAGAAAGACTCCACAATATGGGCGTTTATACAGATGAATGTGTTGAGTTGACGATAACTAAAGGAATGCGTGAGAGAAAAGCCAAAATGGACGAATTATCTCAAGCCGTTGTAGCGCTTGCAGGTGGCTTTGGAACTCTTGAAGAACTTGCGGAAATGATTGTTCAAAAACAGTTGGGATATAATAATAAGCCAATTGTTCTTCTTAATACAAACGGTTTTTATAATAAATTAAATGATTTTTTTGAAGATATAATATTGCAAAATTTTGCTAGATCAACTGCCAGAGAGATGTACTATATTGCAAATTCTCCGGAAGAGGCAATTCAATATATTAATAATTATGTTCCGAAAGATTTGATTGTTTCAAAGGCTGATATATACAAAAGATAAATGTTAAATTCGGACCTTTTTAAACATAACAGGTACCTCTATTTTACTGCCAAATGCAGATAATACAGAATACTTTATTGGTTCAAAGTTTCCGTCCTTCAGCAATGCTGTTAATAAAGGCGATTCCTTATAAAATTTCAAATTGCGATATTCTTGGTGTTTTATATTACTTTCAACAAAGTAAGGTGTATCACAAAAACTAATAGTTTTACTTTTATCTGCTAAATCATCAGCCAGATACAAATGTTCTTTTATATGATTTCCAATAACAAAGATACCATCATTATCCAATGTTTTGTGTACACAGCTTACAGCATATTCCATTAATTTGTCTATATTATGACATATTTGAACAGGAGCATTAAAATTTAAAACTTCATTAACATTATTACCACATAAATGATAAATTGCGTTTCTAAAAAATATTCCGCCTACAGGTCTTTCTTTTTTAATTTGACCCACGTTAATAAAATTACCGAATCTTAAATCAATTTGTTTCGTAAATTTGTCACGAACACGATAAAATTTTTCAACAAAATTTTTATTCTGATATTTCATTACAATAAAACCATATTTGTTATTAATATCTCTATATTCTTCGGAAGCCGGAACCTCGTACATGATTTCATGAAATTTACGTCTGAGCTCCTGCATTTTTATGCATTCTTCCTTTGAATGATTTGCTAATTCACATTCTGCTAGAGGATAATTCATATTTGGCATAAGATACGAATCGTGCCAATTAGAAAAGAGGGAATACACTCCTCTTTTACCTATTCTTAAGGCATCCGTACTTGTATCATATCCGATTACTCTGTATTTTGATTCCGGAACAAATGATTTAAATGAAATATTTTCTTCTCCTACCGAACACCCATAGATTAGAACATCTGCACCTTCAGGAAAGAATGTCTTGATATGATCTGCCGAGGAAGCTAAAATTTTTTCATCCCTAAAAAACCAGCTGTCATTTATATTTCCGTTTTTTTTATCTATATGTAAAATGCCTGTAAATTTAACATTGTTAAAGTATGGTTTGCCTATATAGTTAGTATTGAAATTGACATTTGTTGTACGCATAACTACTTAATGACACTCAATAACAAAAATTGCCTAATTATTAAATAAATTTACAAAGCTTAAATAAAGTGATATACTGCTTTTGTAATAAGGAGAAAGATATGAAAATTAAAGCATTACAGACAAAAGCTCATACGGAAGTTCTTGTTATAAATAAATTCGAAAACGAAAAAACTTCATCAGAGCTTGTAAACACTTATGTTGTAGAAAAAGATAAGTTTGAAGGGAAATTCGGTCAAACATATTTAATTCACACTTTAGGTAAAGAAGAAGCTGACAAAATTCTTGTTGTAGGATTTGGAAAAAGAGAGGAATTTGACGACAACAAGATGAGAGAAGCTGTATCTAAAGCTATAAAAAAACTAAACCAAATTAAAGCAAAAAATGCTATATTTGATTTTGATGTAAATTGTGATTACGGAAAATCTGCTGCAATAGGTGCAATGATAGCTGACTACGCATATGACAAATATAAATCAGAAAAAGTTCACCATTTAGACGAAATTTCATTTACAAAATTTTCACAAGAGGAAATAGATAAAGGCGTTATTTTTGGCGAAGCAATGAAATTTACACGAGATTTGGCAAATACTCCTGCCCAAATTGCAACTCCTGCAAAATTGGCAGAAATAGCAAAAAGCTTTAACGGTATTGAAACTAAAATATATGAAAAAGAAGAAATTGAAAAAATGGGTATGGGAGCTTATCTTGCTGTAGGTCAAGGCAGTGTGAACACTCCAAGATTTATCCATATGAAATATACAGGTATGAACCCTAAAAAACGTATTGCAATTATTGGTAAAGGTATATGTTTTGATTCTGGGGGATTGGATATTAAACCTGCATCTTCCATGTTGACGATGAAAGATGATATGTCGGGTGCTGCTTGTGTATTGGGAGTAATGCAGGCTCTTGTAAAATTAAAACCTGAAATTGAAGTTCACGGAATTATTGCAGCTTGTGAAAATATGCCGTCAGGTTCTTCATACAAACCGGGTGATATACTAACCGCAAAAAACGGCAAAACAATTGAGGTTGATAATACCGATGCTGAAGGCAGATTAACTCTTGCTGATGCATTGTGTTATGCTTGCGAACTTGATGTTGATGAAGTTATTGATATTGCAACATTAACGGGTGCTTGTATGGTTGCTCTTGGAACTGTTGCTTCAGGAATAATGGGAAATAATGAACAATTAATTAAAGACTTGATTAAAACAGCAGAAAGTTCAGGAGAAAAATATTGGCAAATGCCGATGTTTAAAGAATATTTTAATAGTATGAAATCTGATATTGCTGATATGAAAAATACAGGTTCTCGTTATGGGGGTGCTTCTGCTGCAGGCTTATTCCTTCAAAACTTTGTAACAGATAATGTAAAATGGGCGCATATAGATATTGCAGGAACAGCATATTTAGAAAAACCTCAAAATGAGTTTATTGCAGGTGCCACAGGTGCCGGAGTTAGAACTCTTTTGAATTATGTAACAAAATAAAAAAAGCGGGATATTAATCCCGCTTTTTTTATCGACAGTGCATTTTATTTGTTATTTAATAAATATTTTTCAAGACCATTTGCAATAGATTTTGCACATTTTTTCTGAAAACTATCGTTAACAAGTTTGGCATTATCTTCAGGATTTATTAAATATGCAGTTTCAATTAAAATACTAAGAGCATTTGTGTTTCTTACAACAGCTAAACTTGCTTGTCTTACCTTATCGTTATTTAATTGTAATTCTTCCGTCATTGTTTCGATTATAGAGTCAGCCATTGGTTTCGCTTGGTCATAATAGTAATAAACACTTGTGCCTGAATGTTCGTTAGGATTTAGGCCATCCGGCAAAGCATTTCCGTGAATACTTATAAATATTTCTGAATCAGAGTAATTTGCAATATCTACCCTTTCTTTCAAACCCACATAATAATCAGCGTCACGCGTCATTATAACATTTGCACCACGTTTGGTAAGCTCAGTTTCCAAAAATTTGGCTATCGCTAAAGTTATATCCTTTTCTTTATCTCCCAGACAGCCAATAGCACCAAATTCATATCCCCCATGACCTGCATCTATAGTGATATTAATATTTTTTAAAGGATGTCTGTGATTTACAACAAAAGGTTTGCGAATTTGCCATATAAAATCAGTCCCGATATATTTCCCGCTGTAACCTACGGGTTTTTCATTATCATATATTTCACTCAAAGAAAATTCTTTTGTATACACACCATTTGGCGCACCTTCAATATTATAAAGTTTTAAAATCATAGGATTGCCTTCTACAATCTCAAAAGGAACCATTTTATTCAATTTAAAAGTAAATATATAATTTTTAGAAGAAACATCTTCCTCAACCCTATCCAATATTGCAGGTGTATTTGAATAATTTTCACAAAATTTAACTGCCGTTTTAGAAATCCATCCAAATTTATTTTTTTCTAAAACAACCCTATAAAAACCATCTTTCTCACCATCAATATTTAATAAAACATTTCTTTGTAAATGAGCTAATCTGTTTATCCCTGCATCAATAGGAGTTGATCTGAGAGGTGTATTGTCTGTTGTGACATAAGCCGATTTCTTACATTCATACTGCCTAAATTCTTGTAAAAAATTACCATAAGGTTTTATATTAGGTTTTGTTATAACATAAGTTTTGCAATCATCCTCCGATTCGATTTTAAATACATTTTGCCCTTGCTTTAAATCAACAACGTATGCAAAACCGCCTGTTTCATGCAAAGGAACATTTTGCCCGTTAATTTTCAATGGCTTTTTAGATGATCCTATAAAAAAGGTTGATTTTGCATTTATACTAACATCTTGTTTTTTGGGATAAACAATCTCGAATGCAAACGTATTAGAAATTGTAAAAGCTAATGTTAAAATTAATATTAGTAACTTGTTCATAAAAATATTATAATTGGGAGTTTTTATAAAGGCAATTTTATTAACCTTAAAATTATTTAATATTTTATCTTTTAATATAATATTATGTTAGAATTAATATAAGGGAGAGAGATTTTGAGAAAAAGACTAGCTCAAGATGACAATCAAGCTGAAAAAAGAGCCAAAACTTTTGATAAAGTTGTTGGTTTTTTGCACATCTTTTTTGTAGGATTTATGGTTTTATTAATCATCTATTTGTTTTTTATACAAGTAGTTGATGTTGGTAAATATCGAGCTCGTGCAAGAAGCCAAAGAGTTGGCAGAATTTTCTCTTTACGCGGCGATATATTTGACAGAAACGGCATAAAACTTGCAACAGATAAGGTCTATTGTGATGTTTATGCTCACCCTGCCGATTATGATCACACACCTGAAGAATTAGCAAAAATACTTGCACCTGTATTAAAAATGCCTCAAGCTAACTTGATTCAAAAATTAAAAAGACCAGGTCCTGTTATTACTATAAAAAAAGATATCGACAGGAATATGTCAAAAGAGATCTCAAAGCTTCACCTTCGAGAAATTAGCTTAGGCAAGAAAAACACTAGAGAATACCCACAAGGCACTCTTGCAGCTCACGTTTTAGGCTATTATAACTTCGATGCGGATATCGCAAACGGAGTTGAATATACTGCCAAAGATAAGCTTGAACACATTATAAATACAGTAAGTTTTCAAAAAACTCGTGATGGTAAAATTATTTACGATTTCACCACAGATCCTGTGGCAACAACAACAAATCCAAAAGGTGAAAATGTAACATTAACAATTGATGCCGCTATTCAACACGTTTGTGAAAAAGAAATAGAAAAAATGGTTACAGAAAAACGTGCTGATAGAGGTATGGTAATTGTTATGAATCCAAAAAACGGTGAAATTTTAGCTTTTGCGGTATATCCGACTTTTGATCCTAACAATTATAAAAAAGCAACTCCGCAACAATTAAAAAATTGGGCTTTGACAGACGTTTTTCCTCCCGGATCAACTTTTAAAACAATTACCGTTGCAAGTGCAATGGATTTGGGAAAAATCAATGAGCATTCTACTGTTTTGGATACGGGAAAAATAAGAATAGGTAATTGGGAAATCAAAAATCATGACTATCATATACACCCATATCCCGGTAATATTTCATTAGTTTATTTATTTGAACATTCAAGTAATATAGGTGCAATTAATGTTGCAAAAATGATGAAACCGATTGAATTTTACGGAGTATTGAAAAAGTTTGGATTTGGCTCTAAAACAGGAATTGATTTGCCTGGCGAATCCAGCGGTTTGCTTCCAAATTGGTCACATTGGGATGGAACATTCCATGCTACAATGGGTTATGGATATGGGACTTCTGTTACAGCTATTCAGATGATATCTGCGGTTCAAGCATTAGCAAATAATGGCGTAAGGGTTACACCGCATATTATTAAATATTCACAAGAAGAATATGATAATAAGGTTCATTATACACAAGTTATAAAATCGGAAACCGCACAAACAATAACAAAATTGCTGGTACAAAGCATAGAAAACGGTAATTCAGAAGTTAAAATGGCTCAGTATCAAGTTGCAGAGAAAACAGGAACTTCAAGAAAAGTAAATCCAAATGGTAGAGGTTATTCGCCATATATGTATACATCTTCAATTGGATACATACCGGCATCAGATCCGCAAGCACTTATCTATGTTATGGTTGATAGCCCAAAAGAAGGAGCAATATGGGGTAGTACAGTTGCCGCTCCTGTTTTTCACGAAGTTGCAACCCAAATTGCAAGAATAATGAACCTAAAGCCAGATAAATTTGGTAAAAATATGACTAAACGATAGACAAGGAGATTATAATGAAACTCGATGAACTTATTGAATATTTAGATTATAAAGACCTTATAAACTTTAAGAATATTGACATTACAGGAATTTCGTACAACTCAAAAACAACAAAAAAAGGGGATATATTCATTTGTTTGGTCGGAGAACATACAGACGGTCACGAATATGCTCAAATGGCAATTGATGCAGGTGCTGCAGCACTTTTGGTTGAGAGAAAAATTGAAAATACAAAAATCCCGCAAGTTGTTGTATCATCAACACGATATAAAATTGCAGATATTGCTGACAGATTTTATTCAAGTCCATCAAAAGGTATTAATTTGATTGGTATTACCGGAACTAACGGAAAAACAACTGTAACACATTTAATTCAAAAAATATTTGAAGAAAATGGGCAAAAATGCGCATTAATTGGAACTCTAGGCTATAAATTATCTTCAAATGGGGAATATAGAGATGCAAAACATACAACACCACAAGCTCCTGAGCTTCAGGCAACATTGAGGATGATTAAAGATGTTGAAAAAATTGATAATGTCGTTATGGAAGTAAGCTCTCATGCTTTAGATCAAAACAGAGTTGGCGGCTGCAGATTTAACGGTGCTGTTTTGACTAATTTAACTCAAGACCATTTGGATTATCACATTACAATGGATAATTATTTTAAAGCTAAAGCAATTTTGTTTGAAAATTTAAAAGAAGATTGTTTTGCTGTAATTAATGCCGATGATGATTATGCTGAAAAGTTTTTGTCGGTTGTACCGGAAAATGTTCGCAAATTTACTTATGGTGTAAAAAACAATGCCGACATTATGGCAAAAGATATCAATTTTTCACTTAACGGTGCAGAATTTACTCTTGTTGAAAACGGAAACGAGCATAAAGTTAATCTCCATATGAATGGAATGTTCAGCGTGTATAACGTTCTTGCAGCAGTTACAACATCACTTGCTATTGGAATAAACATTCAAACTGCACTAAAAGCTTTAGAAAATGTTCACGGCGTTGCAGGCAGATTTGAAGTTGTGGTAAAAAAACCATTAGTAATTGTCGATTATGCACACACTCCTGACGGATTGGAAAATGTTTTAAAATCAGCTAGAGAAATAACTCCCACTGATGGTAAATTAATTTGTTTATTTGGTTGTGGCGGTGACAGAGATGCTACTAAAAGGCCTAAAATGGGTGCTATAGCTGAAAGATTGGCAGATAAAATTATAATAACAAGTGATAATCCTCGATCAGAAGATCCGCAAGTAATTATAACTGATATAATTGCAGGCCTAAAATCAATTAATACAGAAAACGTTATTGTAGAACCGGACAGAGGAACTGCAATTGCATTAATCAAGACTATCGCAAGAAATAATGATGTTGTTGTAATTGCAGGTAAGGGACATGAGGATTATCAAATATTAAAAGATAGAACAATTCATTTTGACGACAGAGAAGAAGCGCGAAAAGTATTTGAAGGAAGTGTGATTTAGTGATAAAAACTAAACTGTTAATTGAACAGCATTTTCACGGTTGCTTTGGTATCGATTTTAATAAAGCTTCCGTCGATGATATTTTACACCTTTCAAAAGAAATTTTAAAATATGGTATTGGCGGAATTTTTCCGACTATTGTTACAGATAGCGTTGAAAATACAAAGTGCGCAATTTCTGTTATAAAAAAAGCTTCAACAAAACAAACTCAAGGTATGGCAAAAATATTGGGAATTCACTTAGAAGGGATTTTTATTAACCCTGAAAAAAAAGGAATTCACAATCCTGAACATTTTTTTAAACCAACTATTGAAAATTATAAGTTAATCGAAGATGATTTTATAAAAATAGTTACTCTTGCTCCAGAGCTTGACGACGGGTTGATTAAATATCTAAAGTCAAAAAGTGTAAAAGTTCAGGCCGGTCACTGTGTTGGCGGGAATATAGAAAATTGCGACGGTGTAACGCATCTGTTTAATGCAATGAGCGGGATTTCTCACAGGGGTGAATCTACTGCACTTTCTGCATTAATTGGTGATAATATTTATACAGAAATTATAGCTGATGGAGTGCACGTTTCTGATAAAGCATTGTCTCTTGCTTTTAAAGTAAAACCAAAAGACAAAATTATTTTAATAAGTGATTGCTTACCTTGCACAAATAGCGATTTAAAAGAATTTGAATTTGCGGATGAAAAAGTTTTTTTTGATGGTAAGAAAGCGACTTCAAAAGAAGGAACTTTAGCCGGAAGCACAGTTCTTTTACCAGATATTATCAAACGTCTTGCTTCTGTCAATTTGTTTAATTCAGAATACATCAATAACCCCTACAAGTATCACAATATTGATTTAAACGGGCATATTGAGTGGGATGAAAATTGGAACATTATAAATATAGAACAAGAACAATAAATTAGTGTTGTTTAGATTTTTTGAAGGTTGTACCTACTAAAAAATGTAAAACCGTAAAAAAATAGCCTTTACGTCTCTTTTAGAAATTGTGAAAAGCGTTGTTGCAAATCGAACTGATTTTGAGTTGGTTCATGAGTTTTTGATAACATTAATTGAGATTGATAACAGTCTGTAATATTGTTTAAATATATGATATAATTGAATTAGGGTAGTACCACTTGCCTCCATCCACACACGTATTTAACTAAGAAATCAGTGGAAAGGAGGTGAGGATATGAAAAGGCATATAATAAAAAGTGCTATCAAGCTACTGATAGCACTTTTAAGTTTTATTTATTGTCTTTTATAGGGTACTAAGTCAAGCCTCAGAGAAGTGACATTTCTTTGGGGCTTGCCCCTATGTCTACATTATTTACGATTGCTGACTTTTTGTCAAGTATTCAGAGATAGTTTCTTTGAAACTATTGAATGTTAGAATGTAACAATTGCTTAATACTGACGAAAATTAGGCAATTTTTGATGAGAAAAAACTTTGTATAATTA
>CAMPBE010000015.1 GCA_946636615.1 uncultured bacterium
CTTTTCGATAAAAGAAAGACACTGCAGGGGTGCAGGGGCGGCATAAGCCCCGCATATAAAGTACGATTTGTTTGTGTTTTTCTTTGCAATAACATGTTTTATGTTAAAAATTAATTTAAAGCTTTTTTAGCTTGTTTCCACAAAACATCATATTCTTCAAACGAATATTCATCGAGAGGTTTTGTGGCAAGTTCTTCCATTTTACGAAAACGCAAAATAAACTTTTTATTTGCTCTCAACAATGCTTGCTCAGCATCAATTTTATTCCACCTTGCAAGATTCACAACAGCAAATAAAATATCTCCCATTTCATCTTCCATATGATCTTTATCTTTTTGCGATACAGCTTCTCTAAATTCAGCAAATTCTGAATTTATACAATTCAATAGGGATTGCTCATTAGGCCATTCAAATCCAACTTTCACCGCACGTTTACTTATTTTTTGCGCACTCATTAATGCCGATTGAGATTTAGAAATACCATCCATCTGAGATTTTCTGTCTTTTTTTTCTTCTTTTTTCAACAAATCCCAATTGTTAAGTATATCTTCCGTAGAATTTACTTTTTGATTTCCAAACACATGCGGATGTCTATGAATTAATTTTTTATTTAATTCTTTTGATACATCCTCGATATCAAACTCTCCCTCATCATCAGCTATCTGAGAATGTAAAAGAACCTGTAATAATACATCGCCCAATTCTTCTCTCAAATTTGCAATATCACCGGAATCAATTGCATCTACCGCCTCATAGGCTTCTTCAAGCATATTTGGACGTAATGATTTATGAGTCTGCTCTCTGTCCCATTCACAACCTTCAGGAGATCTCAAGATTCTTATTGTTTCTATTAATTGCTCTAAATTTTCATGTTTTTTCATATCAAAATTCTACAACCAAAGTATAAGAAATTCAAACCAGAATACATCAAAAGGTTGAGCAAGAATTTTTACCATGATGTTATTCTTTATGAGTTAATAAAAATGAAAGGATACAAGAATGGCAAATTTATCAATTCCATCGATTCGTGAACGTATATTTAACACAAGTAAACACGAACAAACAACACAAAGAAGCTCAAATCCGTTTGCAGCATCTTCTTTCAAAGGGAACGTATTAACAGCAGACGTGTTTGAATCTTCAACAAAACAATCACATCCGGCATTTACAGGTAAATTAAAAGCAAGTGCTTTAGTCGGTTCAATATCAGGTATTGGCGAAAGATTCCAAAACTTTATTAATTCTGTTGTAAAATTTGGAATCAGAGCTAAAGAAAGCGTTGTTAACGGTTGGAATAAATTGGAAGGTATTGAAATTTCTTTTAATCCATTGAGAGAAAAAATGTCTTCTGCGTATAATTCAGTAAAAGAAATTATGTCTACTCCAATTTCTGAAATATTCTCAAAAGGAATATCTTCAAAACAAGTTGCAAAGATGGAAGATATGACAGAAGCAAGAGCTCTTCTTGCAGATAACGTAGCTCTTTGGGAAGCTGCTGCATAAAGGGAGGAATAGAACATGACAGATAAAAAAATAATTAAAAACGTAACAAATATAATTGAAGGTTTGGGACAAAATCCAAATAGCGAATCTGTTACTATTTTGGAAGACATCGGAACAAACTCTAAAGTTGATGCAATCAGAGAGTTAACTTCTCGTGCATTGGTTAAAAGAAATGAACATGATTCTTTAAAAGTTGTTATCACAAACAAAGGAAAAGGTATCAACGATATGTCAACAATCGTAGCAATGAGCACAATCAACGAATTGTTGTCATTAGAAGACAAGACAGAAGCGATGAAAGTTCTTACTGATACAGTAGAAAAACACTCTGATGAAGAAGTAAGAGATAATGCAAGGTCAGTAAAAGCATTAATGGCTCTTTCATAAATATAAAACACAGTCGAAATTTATAAATAGTAAATATAATATAAATTTGCCGATTTTATATAAACAACACCTGCGAATATTCGCAGGTGTTTTAATTATACATACACAAATCAATCCACATACCTATTGTTTTTGTAAAAAAAAATCATATAATATTTACATAAATCCATGTTTATTATTACATGTGAATAAAGGACGGTATAATTTGCTTAACAACTTTGAAAGTTTTGATAATTCTGAAACATCGGCAAGAAAATCAGCTCTAATTCAAGAAAGAGTAGGGTTGGTTTCTACGCATATGTATAAACAGTTTTTGGATTACCAGCATGCTAATGTTAATACTAATGAAATTTTCTTGAGAATGGTTGATAACTTACAAATTGTTGTCGATACATTAAAAGAAGCATTTTCTTCAAGAAATGTAACTACACAAAATATTTATGTTGACACAGATCCTCAAAAATCAGTAGTTACCGTCAATATTTTATGGCACAAGATGAGCTTTACAACTCGTTGTAATTATCAACCGCAAGCTCTATACAGAGAAGACGGACAACATTTGTTTTCAAGCAGAATCATGGCAGTAAAAGGCAATTATTACGAATTAATGAAAGATGTTAAAGACCACGACGAAGAAATGGGAAAACTGCTTGATTATGAAGTTGCATCGCTTTTTGTACCACCGGAATCAACACAAAATTCTATTATGAAAATTAAACATATGCCTAATCGTGAGTTTTATCTTAACCAAGTTGATGCTCCAAGAGAGTTTGTTTTAAAAGTCATTGAAACAATCTGCGGTGGTGGTTTTTATCATGAAGAAGGCGCTCGAAAGAAATTTAATATATAAATTATTCCATTGATATCTTAGAAGAAACTTCTGCAACAATTCTTTGAACGTCAGCACCGCCTATTGCAACTTCCAAAATTAAAGGCGAATGTATCAGGACTGTTTCTGAATAATCCATTGTATCAACGTCTATAACATTAAATTCTATAAAATCTTCACCGGCATAAATAAGTTTTCCGTATTCACCACCGGTTGCCCATTTTATAAACATATATTGATTTTCATACTCTTTTAATTTTTCGACTAATCTCATATCCTACATATCCCTCTCTATAATTATTTTAGTGATTTATTTTAATAAGTCAACGAATTAATAAAAGTTATTTTCTTATACTTAATCTCTCAAGCCATCTTGCAAACCTTACTATAGGTTTTTCAATACTTGCTGTAATTGAATCAACCAATATAGTTTTACATCCCAATCTTTTTCCGCAAACAATATCAGTAAGTGGCCTATCCCCTACAAAACAAGTGTTTTCAGGTATAAGATTATTGGCTTCCATAAATTTTTTAGCAACTTTCACATCCGGTTTGTGAGCTTCAAAAACGATTGGGAAATCAGTGCAAGATTCCACTTTTGACATATACTCAGGGTTGTAATTGTTTGAAATCACACCTATAAAAAAGTCTTTTCTCACTTCATTCAACCAATTCAAAGTTTTTTCCGTATAATATCCGGTTTTCGAGCCCATCAATGTGCTGTCCAAATCAAATAATAACGCATTAATACCTTGAGATTTCAATTCATTCAAATCAATAGAATATATATTTTCTAAATTATAATCAGGTTTTATAAACATAAATTATTATTAGATTCTTCGGCTTTTAGTATTATTCTGAGCGGAGCGAAGAATCTCTTATTTTTCCGCCTCAGAATGACGTTTATACATTCATTGGAGTTTTTATACCAATAGTTCTGACTAACGCATACTTGCAATCTTGCGGGGACTGTGAAAATTTAATATAAATATCATCATTGGTATTTCCAAGTTCGACATCTTCACCATCTAGGTTTTTAAAGCCCAAAACAGTTGCTTTAAACTGCTCTTTTGGAGTTATAATTTCAACTTCGTCATTAATCAGCATCTTGTTTTTTATCTTTACCAAATAATAATCATCAAAAATTTTCTCACCTTTAAATTCACATAAAAAATCAGCGCCTGCTAAACCTTTTGAAATATCGTAGCTGTAGCTATCGCCGTTGTTATCACCTAAAGCAAAGCCTGTTGTATATCCTCTATTTCCGACTTTTTGAAGTTCTAAGAAATATTTTTCCATATCGGCATATGGATTTTCTAAAACTTCGTCAATTGCTTGTCTGTACGTTTTGGCAACTGCAGAGACGTAATAAAGGCTCTTTGTTCTACCTTCAACTTTGAAAGAATCAATACCCGCATCAATCATTTGCGGAAGCTGTTTCACCAAGCATAAATCTTTTGGACTCAAAATATGAGAACCTCTGTCATCTTGATTAATTTCCAAATATTCATTTGGTCTTGTTTCTTCAACGAGTTTGTAGCTCCAACGGCAAGGTTGAGAACAGTTTCCATGATTTGCTTTTCTTTCACCCTTAGAAAAATAATCACTCAATAAACATCTTCCTGAAAAAGACACACATTGAGCACCATGCACAAAACTCTCAAGTTCTATATCCGGGACTTGTTGTCTTATTTCTGCAATATCAGAAATTGCAAGCTCACGTGCCAAAATCACACGGCTCGCACCTAAATCACGCCAAAACTTTACACTTTCATAGTTTAATGTATTTGTTTGTGTACTAATATGGACAGGTATATCAGGAATATTCTTTCTTACCATATTAAAAATGCCGTAATCACTGATAATAAATGCATCAGGATTTGCATCTTTAAACCTATCTAAGCAAGCTTCCAATTGTTTTATATCATTATTAAACGCAAATATATTTATGGTTACATACGCCTTTGCACCCAAAGAATGAGCCAAATCAACAGCCTGTTTTAAATTTTCCATAGTAATCAAAGAGCCTTTTCTCATAGCCCTTAAACTAAAATCTACAACGCCGAGATAAACAGCATTTGCGCCATATCTAATTGCGTATTCAAGCTTTTCCAAATTGCCCGCAGGCATTAAAAGTTCTACATCTCGCATAACTGTATAATACCCGAAAGATTATAAATAATCAACCGAATAGTTGATGTCAATTTGTGATAAATATATAAAATTATAATATCAAGAATGTTTTGGAGAAGAGAAAAATGCAAACAATAGAACATGCTGCAACTACAATTAAAGAAATTTGGGAGTACCAACATCCCTTAATGCATACTTGGTTTGTTTTGAGTTCAATATCTCTTTGTGCAATGTTTGCACTGTTATATTTTGTTATATAATGATTACATGAGAAAATTTCGTGTATTTTTGGGTTATTTAACACTTATCCTAATTGCAATAAGTATGTTGTATCCGTTTTTTGCAATGGTTAATTTATCTTTTTCAAATAATAACGAAATATTTATAGGCGCAGGAAAACTTTTTCATACAAATTTTACACTAGAAAATTATAAAAATGTTTTTTCTTCAATCCCATTGAGCACATATTTTTTTAATAGCCTGATTGTTGCAACAATTGCAACCGCAGGTCAAGTACTCTTTTCGGCTTTGGCAGGATACGCTTTTGCAAGGATGAAGTTTAAATTTCGAGACGGGTTATTTTTGCTATTTCTTATAACAATGTTAGCTCCCCCACAGGTTAATATTATTCCATTATTTTTTATGATGAGAGAATTGCATTGGGTAAATACATATCAAGCCTTAATAGTACCTGCATTTTTTGGTGGGTTTGGCGTTTTTATGATGAGACAATATTTTTTAGGCTTACCCAAAGATTTGGAAGAATCCGCAAGAATTGACGGTTGTAATTTATTTCAAACTTTCTTTAAAATAGCACTGCCATTAGCACTACCTACTGTTGCTACACTTGCTATTTTTACATTTGTATCAACATGGAACAGTTTTATGTGGCCCTTGATTGTTACAAATACAGAGAGTATGCGTACACTGCCTGTAGGACTTGCAATATACAAAGGCAGCTTTAGAGAAATAACTCAATGGGGTGAATTATTGGCTTGTTCTGTCATTTGCGCAATACCGGTAATTGGAGTATTCTTCTTTGGTAAAAAATATTTTATATCAGATATTTTGCAAGGCGGAGTGAAGGAATAAAGGCACTAAGATACTAAGGTACTAGGGTACTAAGGTCTTTTAAAAAGCAATCTTAGTAAAAATTTTTACTCATGATAATACTTAGTGCCTTACTGCACTAATATCCTCATAATTTATACTTCAATACCGAATTTGTTCCCTGAGACGATACGTATAAAAGTCCATCATTTATACTGATACCATATGGCTTTTGTACATTGGAAATAACATTTGAAATTCCACCGGTTGGAGTGATTTTTATTACATTGTTGCCGTTATAGTTTGATACATATAAATTATCAAAGCCGTCACTTGCCATACCAATAGGTCCATTTATTCTTGTATCTTTTACAAAAATTATCCTTTTTCCGTCGGGCATAATTTTATAAATCATATTATCTGAAAAGCAAGCGACATAGAGGTTTCCGGCTCTATCGCTAGCTATACCTGTAGGACTTGGTAAATCATTATAAATATCATTTTTATAATTTGCAGCTTTTGCAGCTTCAATAGCTGCAGCTTTCGCAGCTTCTGCTTTTATTGTTTGAATATCTGTTCCCATATTTCTAGCAAGAATTTGCGCAGTTTCATATATAGGATTATTAGATGGTATTAATGCAAGATATTTTTTGGCATTTTCGTTTTGTCCCAACTTATAACTCAAATTTGCTGCTTTATAAACTGCTTCATAATCGTCAGGTTTTCGTACCATTATTTGTTTAAAGACACTTAAAGCTTCTTCGTCTTTATGCAAATACTCTAAAATAAGTCCCATATTATAATATGCATCTGTATAATTTGGATCTGCACTAACTGCACGCTTAAAAGCCGCCAGAGATCTTTCATACTGACCTGCTTTGTATAAATCTACCCCTTGATTATAATCAAGCTTTGCCTCATTTGAAATATCATATAATGCTGCCGCATACGAGCAAGTTCCTAAACTTAAAGTTACCAATAATGCAATTAAAACTTTTTTCATATAACTCCATTGTTATTCTGAGCAGATATTATAAAGAGATTCTTCGCCTCGCTCAGAATGACAAAAAGCGAAGAATCTCATAATACTTATATTATTTCTTCGAGTTTTTCAATCATTTTTTTATTTTTATCCGCAAATTCTTTACCTCTTGCAATTATAGCAAGTTTCAATATGTTTGCAAAATTAATTGTTGTTAGCTCTTTGTAATTATCAGGTAAACGCAAACTCCAATTTGCATCTCCTGATGTGCCCGGTCTATTGTATACATCATAAATGTTGAAATAATCCGTAAAGAATATTTGAACATTTTCGGCTTCACATGCAAACAATTCAACCAATTTTGTTTGAGCCAAAAATTCTGCGTCATCAGTTAATCTAACAATAATATCGTCTTTATTTTCGACATCTTTAAACAAATCTTCCACAAGATTTTTGGCATGTAAATAACCTTCATGTGTATGAATATTTTTATCAGCCCACATTTTTATCGGTTCATTATCGTGTGTACCAACCATTGCCCAACAGCGTTTATTAATATTTTTACATCTGTAAGGATCTTCAGGTTTATCCGGTTCAGTAAATTGAGTTAATTTCATACCTTGCAAGTCAAAAGTTTTCATTACGGATGCTACAGGATTTGTTAAAGTTCCTAAATCTTCACAAACAATTGCATCTTTATCCAAACCTTCCTCTTTTGCAGCTGCTATTACAATTTTTTCAATTAATCTGCCATAATCTTTTATCTGCTCTTTTGTTAACGATTTAACTCTTTTTTCTTTATCGGCGGTAACTTCAGTATTCAAATCTTCCATCTTTGCAATTGCATATTTCGAAAGTTCAGCATGCTCAGGAGAAGAATACAATCTGCCTGCTCCTTCTTCAATCTTTGGCTTTTTTCCTGCCTTATAAACCCAAGGATCAATTAAACCAACAATGTGGTCAATTCTAACACCACCCGGATTTTCTTTAAACATTTTCTTATAAAGATTTTTAAGCAGCTTGCCGCCTTCATCAAGAGAACCGTCTGCATTATACATTCTTTCAGGATCCATAACAGGAAATCCCCAAGCCTGACCATCTTCTGAAAAATAATCAGGAGGACATCCCAAACACCAACCTTTTAAGAACAATGATTGATATGCCCAAGTATCTCTGTCTGAAAATGCAACTTGTCTGTCTGCAATCATTTTTATGTCATGTTTCTTTGCAAAATCTCTAGTTGCCTCACTTTGCTTGCTTATTACAAATTGAATAAATTTATACTGTTCAATTTCATCTGAATATTTATTTTCTATTTCTTCTATACGCTTTGCATATTCCATTTTTTGTTGAATAGATTGAGGATTGAACAAGTTTTTATCTGTTTCAGAACCCCACATAGGCCAATAATCATTACCATGCTCAATTGACAATGCCTCATACAAACTATCTTTATCTAACCAAAAATCATTTTCGGATTTAAAAGCTTTAAACTCCAGCCCAAGCTTTTTAACAGGATTTGCTTTAAAATTATTCCAAGCTTCCTGCATTGCTTCGCAGTATTTCTTATACGCATATGAATAAGATGTTTTATTGGTATTTTGATTAGGATTATTGCTTACAATATCATAATAGGTAGTTTCTGATAATATCTTTCCCCATTTTTCTGTAGTTAGCTCTAAAAGATTTATAAACAAAGGATTTCCTGAAAAAATTGTACCTGTGTATGGAGAAGAATCACAGCTTTTTGTTTTTCCTGCAGGTCCAAGTTGAATTGCGTCAAACAATCCGGAAGCATATTCAATAAAATCTCGCCCACCATCAGAATTTATACTTCCAAAGCCTGTATTTTGGTTGTCTGCTGAAGGAAAGCTCCCATTATGCATAATAAAAGCTATATTTTTTTTGCCCAAAACTTTTAATGCTTTACGTATTATTTTTTTTGAATCTTTACTTAATACGTTAGTTTTATCGACTAAAGAACTTGTCATAATAACCCCTCTTCCTAAATATCAACAGAAAAATACTAACATAACACCAAAAATTTTTCAATAGAATTAGTGTTTTATATAAAACTAATACTAAAGAATTAGTTAAAATTAATTAATATTTATGCAAAAATACTTGACAATTATTCAGCAATAAATTAAAATGTGAATAAGAAATGGATTTTTCAAACAGTTTTATGCATACAATATTTAGGATAGTTAATAAAATTTTTTGAGAGATCAGAGGGTCATTAAACAAGAAAGGCGAAAAGATTATGACAAAAAGATTCGGTTTCACACTTGCAGAAGTGTTGATTACGTTAGGTATTATCGGTGTCGTAGCAGCTATGACAATGCCGACATTGATTAATCAAACAAATGGTGCTCAATATAAAGCTGCTTTCAAAAAAGCTTTATCATCTATTGCTCAAGGTATTACATTAAATGTTGCTCTTGATGATTTTGACTTGAAAGATTTGAGTGGCAACGATACCGGAAACAAGACATTATTAGATTTATTCCAAAAACGTATGAACGTTGTTAAATCACAGCTTGAAAATGCCGATGACAAGTACGTACCAAAAGATGATAAAGGCAATACATTGACACTTTCAGCAGACAATACTTCAGTATTCTTCAATGACGGTTCAATGTTCTCATTCCCAACTGCAACTGCAGGTTGTCACAAAGCAGCTGACGGCAAAATATACGGTGGCGTTGGCGAAGATAAAGAAGAAGATAGCGATCTTTGTAAAGGTATTATTGACGTAAACGGTATCAAGGGACCTAACAAAATGGTTCAATGTGATGATGCCGGTTCTGGTAATGCAGCTAATTGTGCTGTTACATCACCTACAGATATTTATCCTGTAATTTTCTATGATCAAGCAATTCTTCCAAACTCTGATGCTGCAAGAGCAACATTGTTCGGTAAATCATAGTTATAATTAAATAAATAAAAAAAAGAGCTCCGATAAAATCAGAGCTCTTTTTTTATGCAAAAATTTTATGTTAATTGTATAATATTGTTGTGGGTAGGAAATATAAAATCTTAGTATCTTTAATAATTCTAACAGTATTGTACGGAATATACTATTTTGGGGTTCCTGCAATAATAAATTCTATGGCAAAATCAGATGACATAGAACAATGTATATATAAAACAAGTAAAATAAAAACAAATATAAAAAACCCAAAAGTGAAAATGGGTATATTTCCATCAATATTTATTTATGCAGATGAATTTACAATCATAAATAATGATAAAACAGAAGCTCTTAGAATTAATAAACCATTATTGCATGTAAAAATTTTTCCTTTAATATTTAAAAATATTGATATTTGCAAATTATCTGCTGAAAAGATAGATGTTAATCTGTTGTATGATAAAGATTCTAAACTAAAATTGGGTCAATATAATATTTTAGAGTCTTCAGATCAAAATTCAGAATACAATATAAAGCATGCAACAATTAAAATTAATGATTACAATATTAATTTAATTGACAATGTTCAAAATAAACAAATAAACCTTGATGGTAAACAGTTTATTGTAAAAGATTATAAAGCAAATAAGCATATTAATTGTTCAACTGAAGCTAAATTAAAAATTGGAAATAAACTGTCAGATATAAAAACAGATTTAGATCTAAAATTACCTGTTAATAATACAACAAAAGATCAGCTATTTATCGACGGATATATTAAAAATTTGGATTTATCAGAATTTTCAGCATACGCAAAAACTGTTTCTAAAGACAAGATTAAAACATTATCAGGAATCATAAACATTATTTTTTCAACAGAAAAAATTGCAAAAAATCAAAAAAATATTAATATAGAATTTTTAGCCAGAAATTTAGGTATATTTGGAGATAGTATAGAATCTACAATACACTCAAAAGGTGATTTGAAAATAATTTCATCTATACAAACAATTAATAACGGTATAGAAATAGATAACGCTACAATCAAAGGAGAAGGTATAAACGGTTCACTATCAGGAAATATAACAAAATTAAATAACAAAATTCCTAATTTAGATTTAAAAATTGCACTAAGCAGATCAAAGGCCGAAAATATTCTTGCGCTACTACCAGGTGAACACGATTTAAATCCTGATATTGATTTATATATTTTGAAACAAGCAGGTTTTTGGGGAGATGCATATGCAAATCTTGAAATAAAAGGGAAAGCAGATTATCCAAACGTTTATGGAAATGTTTTGGTTGACAATGCATACATGGTAAAACAAATTCCAAATGCAAAAAAAGCTACAATTAAATTGATATTTAAAGGAGATAAATTTGATTTAGATGTAACAGTTCCAACTAGTCCTGATCAAACTGTTTGGGTTAAAGGCCCTATTAATATTGATGAAGAAGGAGCTGTTGACTTAAATATTACAAGTACTAATAATGTAGATTTAAAAACTGCACAAATTGTTCTTAATCCGTTGCATCAAATTTTACACTTTGACTTAGGACCTGTACCTATAATGGACATTAAAGGAAAAGGCGGTATAAACCTGCGAGTAATCGGAACGCAAGAAGAACCTCGAGCTTGGGGTGAGTTTAAATTTAAAAATGCAATAGTGTCTTTTTTAGATATTAACAATCTAGAACTTCAAAATGGTTCAGGCAGTCTAAAATTTGACGACCAAAACACTTATTTTGAATCAAAAACTGCAACATTGAGAGGAAAACCAATTTCCGTAAAAGGAACATGCACACTTTTGGGGGTACTTAACTTTGATGTAAAATCCAACATGCAGGATTTGGGAGAACTGTTAAAAACGATAAAAACATCACCTATGCTGGCAGATTTACAAAACATAGTTGAACCTATAGAAAATGCAAGTGGTCCTGCAAATATTAAATTAAATTTATACGGGCAAGTGCAAGATTTAAACGATATAGTATTCAACAAAAATATATTTGCCAAAGGTTCAATAGACCTTATTTCTAATAAATTAAAATTAAAAGATTTACCTAGACAAATAGACAAAATTATAGGTACTATTAATTTTAAAAATTTTGATGCAGATTTTGATATAAAAACATACATTGGCATTTCTGAAATAAATATAGACGGTAAGTTAGACGACAATTTTTGTAATGTAAAATTTGTATCAAATAAATTTAATCTGGGTGATGCTGTAAAATTAGCCGGAATAAAAATCCCATATACAAAAGATTTATCAACCATTAATACAAGTTTTAACGGTAAATATAACGGGAAAGCAGACTTTTCGGAATTAGACAAATTAAATGTTAAGGGCAAAATATATTCAAATAAAGGAATTAAAAGTAACATTATTGTAGATAAAAGTAATTATGAGTTAGCAAATTCTTCATTTAAATTACAAAATTTGAAAGGAAGTTTTAACAACAGTCCTTTTAATATTTCACTTGATGCAAATAAAATTTTCTCAAAGACACCTATTATTAACGGTATCGGAAAAATTCATGCTTTTGATTTAAGCATACTTGCTAATAGTAACCTAAAAGATTTTATTCCTAAGAATTTTAAAGAAATATTTAAAAAAACAGAATTTAACAATGGCAAAATAGATATAAGCTTTAGAGCAAGAAATAATAACTATAATGTATATTCAGTATTGGATAATGTAAATATTATCTATAAACCTGATAATATCAACTTGGTTATAAATAGTGGCAATTTATTATTGCATGATGAAATTCTAAATATCAATAAACTTAATGCACGAATAGGAGAGATGCCTGTTTTTGTAGATGGAAAAATATTTAATATCAAAAATAAACCTGTACTAAACTTATATACCAACGTTAAGTTATCTCAAGATTTTCTCGATCAAATATTTAATAAAAATTCTATATATCCTATAAAAGTAAAAGGGGATGCGATTTTATCGTCGAAATTATCAGGAGAGCTAAATAATTTAAATTCAAAAACAACAATGAATATATCAGAAGGTTCTAATATATACTATATGGGAGCTACAATCGGAGATAGCGAAAATCCCGTAAAAATTTATATAGATAATACATATACTCCCAATAGTATAAAAATTAATAATCTTAAATATGATAAAATAATACTTTCACAAAATAATAAACCGTATGTAAACACCCAACTCAATGCATCTGGAACACTTTCATATCTTAAGGATAATGTTGTAGGATTTAATAACTTTAAAGTAAAAACAGAAAACCCAACCAACGCAAAGATATTTAATCTGGTGTTTAGAAAACCTTTTATGAAACAGGGAGTGTTTACATCGGATATGATAATTAACGGCACATCAATTAACCCGAAAATTATTGGCAAACTTAATATTACGGGTATAGATATACCTTTCTTTGATTCTACTATCAGAGATATTAATTTAAATTTTAAAAATGACAAAATTTATCTTTCATCAAAAGGGAAAGTGCTTACTAACGATGTTATGCTTGAAGCAAACATGCAAAATAAATTAACACCGCCATATATAATAAATGATATAAAACTCAATATGGCTGATCTAAACATAAATAAAATTACAGATGCAATAAGAGATATTGAAGCTGAATCTGCAAGGACATTATCCGTAAAACAGTCATCTAACATTGAAAATATAGACGTTAAACAATTAATCATAGGTAACGCAAAGGTTAATGCCAATAAAATTAAAGTAAGAAATATAAATGCTGACAATTTTGAAGCCAATATAAAAGTCGGCAAAGATCATATTGCAAATGTCAGTCATTTTAAATTTAATATTGCTCAAGGAAACGTACTTGGTAATTTGAAATATAATTTATTATCAAAAGATACAAATATTAATGTCAACCTAAATGATGCTAATGCCGCAATTATGTCAGAAGCTTTGTTTGACTTAAAAGGACAAGTTTATGGTTCATTGAATGGAGATTTTAACCTGACATGCAATGGAATATCAAATGATTCCTGTTTTAAAACACTTACAGGAAAAGGAAATTTTAAAATTAACAATGGTAAAATGCCCAAACTCGGTTCTCTGGAGTACTTGTTAAAAGCCGGAAATCTTTTAAAAAGCGGATTTGCAGGAATTTCCGTAAACAGCCTTGTTGATCTTGTAACTCCGTTAAAAACAGGTGAATTTGAAAGTATTTCCGGAGATATTAATATAAAAAATGGTATTGCTGATGCCATAAATATATATTCAAACGGCAAAGATTTGAATATGTATATGACAGGTAAATATAATATCTCAACATCTATTGCTGACATGAAACTATACGGTAGCTTGTCAAAAAATATCACAACAGTTTTTGGAAAAATAAAAAATGCTTCTTTAACAACATTATTTAATACAATTCCCGGAGTAAATGACTCAACAGAAAAATTACTGTTGCAAACAGAAATCAGTAAAATCCCAAACATAAAAAATGTTACAGATATATATAGAATTTTTACTGTTGATATAAACGGTGACATCAATGGAACCGATTATGTAAGAAGCTTCAGATGGGTTAAATAAAATTATGGTACCGGATCATATCCGCCTTCATTTCCCGGATGACATCTGGAAATTCTTTTTATTCCAAGCCAACCGCCTTTTAATATACCGTATTTCATAATAGCCTGTTTTGTATACTCAGAACAAGTTGGATAGAACCGGCACACAGGAGGAGTTAGCTTTGAAATTTTTTGATATAAAGATATTAAAAATAATAAAAGCTTTTTCATAAATCTAATTTACTCCAAATTCATTTAATAAACATTTTAGCGAATTTGAACTGATACCAATTATATTTTCCAAATCCCCTGTGTAAGATTTTATATAACCGTCAGGCATCTCTTGAATACCATAAGAACCGGCTTTATCAAAAGGTTTATATTTTTCTATATAATAATTTATCTGCTCGTTAGTTAAATTTTCAAATGTAACATAACTTGTTGTAGAATTTAATTTATATTCACCTGTTTCAGAATTTATAACCGCAATACAGGTAACTACAAAATGCGTCTTACCTGATAATTTTTTCAGCATATTATAAGCATTTTCAGCATTATGCGGTTTCCCCAATATTTCATTATCCAAAACAACAACCGTGTCCGCACCTATTATTAATGAAGGTTGACTGACAACAGGGACCAATGCTTTTGCTTTGTTATAAGCAAGATTTTCAATAAAATCGTAAGAAAAAGCCGTCCTCGTATGATCTTCGATATACGGTGACGGCATAATCTCAACTTCAATTTTTGCTTTCCTTAGAATATCAGCTCTTCTTGGAGAAGAAGAAGCCAGGATGATTTTTCCCACCATTTTGTTCTCACTTTCCATAAGGTTATTTTACCTCAAAAAATGAGAACAGAACATCTTTATTGCGGGCGTGTTTTGTTATATCTTGCGGTTCTGGCATTTATGGCATAACACGCAATATTTAATCTCTGCTTAAGATTCATCATATTTCGATACATGCTTGCATAATCATTCATAGCCCCCATCATTTTCTCGGGGTCAACCATAGATTCCATATTATCATGGTTATCGACTTTTTCTTCTGCGTACTTCTTGACCAATAGCTGGTCAATGTAGTCCTCTGCTCCTATTGACATAGCAGATCCTCCCTTAATTTGTGCGTAATCCTATTGAAGTTGTATGTGAGAAAGTTATCCTAAATATTCCTTATATATATACTAAGTATTTCATTCCCTAAAAATTGCTTTTTTGCTCAAATTTTGTTTACAAAACTTAATATAGAAAATTATATCCTCCATACGTATGATTTTACGCATTTTACATTTAAATTCAGCTTTAAATACCGTATAATTTATATAGTATTGTTGACTTTTTATACATAATAATTAATAAAAAATCAGCAGGTAGTAAAAGAAGGAGAGCAGCACTATGGGTATGGCGGCTTCACAAGCAAGATATTTAGGATTAACGGCAAGAAAAACCAACGTAGAATATGAAGGTCAACAAGTCAATCAGGCTCGTACTGCATTGGCGAACCAAGCTGCAAATACGTTCAACGAACTTTTAAAACTTGAAGTTCCAACTGCTCCAAGTACACAAGATTTTACAACATTACAATATTCATATCAAGATGGAACAGTAAAAGAAACAATTACAGAAATGACAAGTTTACAGGGCGATCCTGACTACAACTATACGATTTCCCACTTTCACTATTCTGATATTTATACCGGCATCAAATCTTTAAAAACAAATCCGCAAGTTACATTTGGTGACAAAGCAGCAAAAGAAATAATTCCAAGCAGTAATGTTACATATGACGAAGAAACTCAAACATACTATGTCAGCGGAACAGCATTAACAAAATATGATCCTAATGTAGAAGCTCAAAAAAATACATATTCACAAATTGTAAAAGATTATCCTGATTTTGCAAAAACAGATGTAAGTGATGTATACACATATACAGGCTCTGACGGCAATTTGTATTTTGCCAAAAAATCAGATTTAAATGCAGCAAAAGACGGTACGGCGGATTTGCCGCAATACACCATTAGAGAAGATGTTCCGGCATACGTAGGTAATAGCCCCGTTCTTCCGTACGATCCGACAGATGCTACTATGAAAGGTGCACTTGATCAAATTTGTAAAGATTTTCCATCTGATCCCATAGCAAGTTCAAATAGTATATATGCATGGACATCACAGGGTGAAACATATTTTGCAACCAAAGATGATTTGAGAAAATCTGCTGATAGTGCAAAAGATAAATCAAAACCAACTGAAAATCAGGAAAAATTGCTTCAATATAATGCTAAAAATGTCAGCACAAAAGTTGAACAAAAGCAAAAAGCATTTGTTGATATAGACAGCTCCGGACGTCCTCAATCAATAAGATTTGAAGATTCAAGCCTTACATACGCATTGAGTACAGAAACTATTACTGATGAAAAAGCGTACAACGATGCAATGAATCAATATAATTACAAAATGCAAGTGTATGAGAAAAAAATCAAAGACATCAATGCTAAAACGGAAAAAATACAGGAACAGGACAGAACTCTTGAACTTCGTTTAAGACAGTTAGATACTGAACAAGAAGCGCTTCAAACTGAAATGGAAGCAGTTAAGAAAGTAATTGATAAGAATATTGAGTCTACATTCAAGACTTTTGAATAAAATTTGAGAGGTTACCATGGCATATAAAAATGATAGTTATTTAGTTATAGCAAACAAATTTAGTTCAGCGAGTTCTGATGCCAAAGCTCAACTATGGGAAACATATGACAAATTACGTGACATAACTGTTTCAGGAAGCGGTCAAGGTACAGGTTTTGAAGCAACAGGTGGTTTTTTATATAATTTAGCAAGCCTGCTAGCTCCATCATCTTTCGCTACAGTTTTTGGGGCTTCAGAAACAATGAATATACCTGGAACATCATATGCTTCAAAATTTAATGGAGGTTCTTCATACGGTATAGATTCATTATATAATTATTCAGGTTTTCCTGGTGGTGCAGCACCAATATCTTGGGGGTTAAACGGCTATGCAACCGGCGGGGCTGCAGGAATAATTAATGGATGGGGAAGCTCAACATCCGGAACTGCAACCGGTTTTGCATCAGGAATTGGTGGGATTGCAGACGTTGCAAGCGCTGCAGCATATGGGCTTGGTGCAGCTAATGGATATGGTTTTTCTATGAAAAATGTAGTGTTGCCTGTTGCCGGTGTAATTTCCGGATGGGGTGGTATTATGCAAGCAGCAGCACCATATTTAGGTGAATACGGTCTACCTTCAATAGTTATGGGCAACTTGATGCAAGGCATATCATCTTCAGCCTTAGCAGCTTACCAAAATGTTACAGGTAATATTACAGCAAATGCAGATTCTATTCTTTCGAACAAAGTTCGAAATATTGAAACTGTTTGTAAAATGCTTGATACACAAGGTGATGTTGTGAAGAAAATGCTTAAAGAGTCTATCGAAGGCGACAGTAAAGCAATTCAAAACTTGTAAAATTTATTTACAAGTTTTTTATTTTATTAAAGTTTTATCATATATCATCCGTTATAGTATATGTATAATCTTTAGACTAAATATTAAGACATGTTAACAAAAAGCTGTAAATCATGGCAATTATTAAATCTCAGTTGTTTTAATATACATGTAGGTCTAAAGTGTAAGGAGAAAAATGCTTCGAGATACTTTAGAAATGAATATAAAAAGATTGATTGATTTCTTGATATATTCAAAAAACTTTCTAATAAGAAAGAATCCTATAAAAGCAATGACAAATTCATTTTCAGAAGGTGTAAAAGAATTTCTGACAATGAATAAGAAACGAAAGATGGCTCAGTATAGATTGAATTATCATCGCCATCAGTTTCAAAAAATGGAACAACTAATTGCAGAAAACAATCAGCACACGTTCCTAAGAGGTAACAACCTTAACGAAACAAGGTAGAAGGAAAAAATATGGGATTACTTGTATCACAAATCAGATTAATGTATCTCCAACAACAAAGACTAGATTTGGAGTATAAGATTCAGTTGATAACCCAAACAAAAATGGGATTATCACAATCTGTAAGTGATTTAATGCAGGTTGGAAATGATTATGATCCTGAATCTCCGACTACAAAAATGCTTCAGCAGCGTCAGGCAAAATTGAAAGTATTAGAAGCTAAACTTGATCAACAAATGGCTATGTATCAATCAAGATTAAAGATGATAGATACAGAATATGAATCAGCTAAAGCAATGTTAGATAAGAATATACAAAGTTCATTCTCTTATGGAAGATAATAAATAAAAATTGGCAAAAGTATGAACTGAAACCCTAAAACTAGACAAAGTAAAAAAGTCGATTTTAGGGTTTTAATATAAAAGTGATAAACTTGAAAAGAGAACCTTATACTGTTTAATAAAAATAAGAATTAATCAAGTGAGGAATAACCGAAAAATTTGTTAATTCAGTATCAATGGGGCAGAAATATAATGACTCCTGTATAATACAGAAGTCTTTTGGTACTTGTTTCTTGAACCACCATTTTTAGTTTGTTTAGGTTTTAGGATTATGTTCATTAAAGAGTTTTTTGCTCTTAAACCTTAATTTGCTGAAACTGCAACTTTTAACTTTCCATTACCTGACAAAATTATTTCTGTGTCCTTACCGTTTTCAGAAATTATTAATTTTGTCTTTTCTACATTATCTTCTACAAATCTTGAAATTTCTTTAATTTTTAAATCACTCATTAGCTAATCCTTTCAATTATATAATAGCAAATATTTTTTGATTTACAACTAATTTCTATAAAAAACAGACAAAAAATTTTTTGCTATATTTTCCCATTTATATTAATATAAAAACAATAAGGAATAAAAATGACTGAACAATTTGAGTACAAAATATCTGTTTGCGTGCCAATATACAATGTTGAAAAATATTTGAGAGAATGTCTTGACAGTATTATTAATCAAACCCTAAAAGAGGTTGAAATAATTTGTGTAAACGACGGTTCCACAGATAATTCACTCAATATTTTAAAAGAATATGCTAAAAAAGATAACAGAATAAAAGTAATTGATAAAGAAAATTCAGGTTATGGTGCTTCAATGAATGTGGCACTAGATTCTGCTCAAGGTGAATACATCGGAATAGTTGAATCAGATGATTTTATTCAAAAAGATATGTATGAGTCCCTGTATAAATTAGCAAAAGAGAATGATGCCGATATAGCTAAATCTGATTGGTATAAATATTGGTCAAAAAACAAGTTTGTAAAGAAAGAAAATCGTATATCATCAGCAAAAACAGGATTTATAACTAATTTTGAAAAAGATAACAGTATCGTAAGGATAAATCCATCAGTTTGGAGCGGAATATATAAAAGGGAATTTTTAAATAACAACAATATAAGGTTTTTAGAAACTCCGGGAGCAAGTTATCAAGATCTATCATTTACATTTAAGTTATTTACACTTGCCAAAAGAGTAATACTAACAGACAAAGCTTATTTATATTATCGACAAGATAACATAAATTCTTCAGTTAAAGCTAAAAACAAAATTTATTGTGTTTGTGATGAATATGATGAAATAGAAAGGTTTATAAATCTGCATCCTGAGTTTACGCAGCAACATAGAACTCAAGAAGAAATTTTAAGATATACAGGCTATATGAGTTCTGTAGTAAGGTTATCAGAAGAACTTAGACCTGAATTTGTAAAAGTTTTTTCTGATTATTTTAAAAAATCATATGAATCAGGAATATTAAATGAAGAATTTTTTAGTAAAGTTAATAAAAAAGAATTTTTAACCCTTATTAATAATCAGGAAAAGTTCTTGAAACTTGTAAAAAAACGAAAACTCAGACAAAAGTTTAACGAAATTAGGAAAAAACTAATAACAATTCATATAAGAGACGGCCATGTTAATATCACATTGTTTGGGAAAGAAATAGTTAATCATAAATTATATTAACATTTTTCTACAATTGCACTTGCTGTTGCATAATTTTTACAATGAGAAAGAGATACTCTTATTTTTAAATTAGGATATTTTTCTATATAAGCACACGGAAGTCTATCTTCACTGTTTAAAATCTCTATATCACTATAATAAACATCGCCTATATTCAATCCGGTTAAAGCCTTTACTATAGCCTCTTTTGCACAAAAACGGGCACACAAATGCTCAGCAGGTTTTGCATTCTTTAAACAGTATTTTAACTCTGATGTTGTAAATATTCTATTTAAAAAATTGGAATTAGTTTCTTTCCCGTCAAACCGTCTAATCTCCTCAATATCAGTGCCAATAGAAATATTTTCTAACATACAAAAACCTCTCTTTGCAATACTATTTTAACCCTTCAAAGAGTTCTAATGCCCTTTCTACCGCTTTATCCATATTGTAATATTTATAATCACCTAATCTACCCAGGAAATATACTTTATTTTCTTTTTTAGCTTCTTCCTGATATTTATTATAAAGTTCAGTATTTTCATCTTTTGGAATAGGGTAATATCTTTCATTTTTACCAAGCTCAAAAAATTCGGAATACTCTTTTGCAATAACGGTTTTGTCTGACTTATCATCCAAATAATATTTGTACTCATGGATTCTTGTAAAATCATAATTACAAGGATAATTTACGCAAGCATTGGATTGATAATATTCTTTATCATATGTTTCGAATTTAAAATTAACACTTCTATAAGGCAATTGCCCATACTTATAATCATAAAACTCATCAATAGAGCCTGTATAAAATATTCTTTTGAAATCTTTGTCTTTAAAATCTTTGAAATCCGTATTCAATTTCACTTTAATATTTTTATTATCGAGCATTTTTCTAACGACTTCTGTGTAACCTTTCAAAGGAATTCCTTGGTATTTATCCTGAAAATATCTGTTATCCTTGCTCAAATAAACAGGGACTCTGGCTGTTACAGCACCGTCAACTTCTTCAGGCTTCACACCCCATTGTTTTGTCGTATAGTGCAAAAATATTTTTTCATAAACGTAATTTGCCAAGAATTTCAAATCTTCATCGTCTTGTTTTTGAAATTCCAAAATTGGAACTTTGGTATTTATCTTAAAATTTTTCAACAATTTTTCTTCAAGTTTGCTTGCCAAGGTTTGAGGAAAAACGTCATAAAGCGTATTAAAATTAAATGGAATATGAGTTTCAATTCCGTCCAAATAACCTACAACTTTATGCATATAAGTATTGAAATCTGTAAATTGTTTTAAATATTTCCATACTTTTTCGGAATTTGTATGGAATATATGAGAGCCGTATTTGTGAATCATAATACCGTTTTCATCTCTGTAGTCGTAACAATTTCCGGCAATATGATTTTTCTTATCTATTACAAGAACCTTTTCGCCAAGTTCTGTAGCAATAAGATTTGCAATAACGGCACCGGAAATACCTGCTCCAACAACCAAATTTACATCATTTATATTACTCATACATTCCCTTTTTATGCAACTCCGTTATTCAGCAAATCGTGGATATGAATTACGCCGATAGGCTTTTTATCTTCAATTACAAACATATTTGTAATCTTTTTTTCATGCATAATTTTTATAACTTCAGAAGCAAGAACATCCTTTGATAGCGTTTTTGGATTTCTGGTCATAATATTTATTGCTTTTTCTTCCAAAATTTGCGGAGAAAGACATCTTCTCAAGTCACCATCAGTTAACATACCTGTTAATTCACCATTTCCATTAATAAAACCGACGCAACCTAGTCTTTTCGATGTCATTTCCAAAAGAACATGCTGCATATCAGAATGTTCTTCCAATATAGGCATTTCTTCACCGGTATGCATCAAATCAGATACTCTTTGCAAGATAGAACCCAACTTACCACCCGGATGTCTGGCATTAAAATCTTCTTTAGAAAAACCGCTTCTTTCAATCATTGCTGTAGTTAAAACATCACCCAAAACGAGTGTAGCTGTCGTAGAACTTGTCGGAGCTAAACCTAAAGGGCAAGCTTCTCCGTTATTTGGTAATCTTAAAACAATATCACCTGCTTTGCCTAAAGAGCTTTCCGGATTTTTGGTAATAGAAATTAGTTTTATACCAAATCTCTTGCAATAATTAACAATATCAACAAGCTCTTTGGATTCTCCGCTATTTGAAATTGCTATTACAACATCATCATCAGTAATCATACCTAAATCCCCGTGACTTGCTTCAGCCGGATGCACAAAAAATGATGGTGTGCCTGTTGATGCTAAGGATGCTGCAATTTTTTTCCCTATATGACCTGATTTTCCCATGCCGGTAATGATTATTCTGCCCCTCGCTTTTTGCATTATATCCAGAGCTTTTGTAAGTGATGAGTCTAAATTGTCTCTTAGTTTTTTTATGGTATCAATTTCCATATTAATTGTACGAACTGCACAATCTCTGTCTAAATTTTCCTGTACAGATAAATCATTTTCTAACACGGTTGTCATTATAACTCCTTAATTACTACCTTTTTATAGTAACTCTTTAATATTTTTTATTCAACTTATTTTAGGGAATGTTTACAAATCAAATAAATATTCGAATCTATTTTTCATACTCAAATATTTTTATACCAAACAACTTAAATATTTTAATTTTTTTACCTTGTTTTTTGAATGAAAGCTTTTGAAAGATAAAAGGTATACCAATTTTTTTGTACAAGTAACCATATTTTGCAGCTTCATAAATTTCAGACGTAGACATTATTTTAATTTTTCTTAGGTTTAAAAAATTCTTACCATACAAAACATTTGATAAAACAGACAAATCATTAGGTTCTGAATAATCATCAACATTAGACAAATATTTTACTTTATGCGTTTTTGGAGCTGTTTTATATAAATTTTCGACTTTTTTATTCCAAGCATCAATTGACTGATATTCAATTAATGATTTCTTTTCTTCTTCTAACATTTCTTTTGCATAATCTTTATCATCTAAAATTTGTTTTGCTTTATCAATAAATTCTTCTCCTGTTTGACAATATGCAGAAGTAGATGTCAGATAATCAAATTGCGGATAAACAGATTTTAATGACAATGCAGGTGTCCCTGACGATATTGCATCAATTACTGCAGTTCCGCCACCCAAAGGATAAGAATCTAAATACAAATCCGCTGCTTTTAAATATTCTAAAAATCCATTATTAAAGTCAATAAATCCCATAAGTTTAATATCTTTTTTAGAACTTATTATTGCTTTTTGCCATTCAACATTATCAGGCTTTACTCCAATAACATAACAGCAAGTATCGTCATCCATTATATCCGTTAAAAACTCAAAAAAGCTTTTACCGGCAATATTACGATATCTTATCTCTCCGCCACTTGTCACAATAATCTTTTTGTCAACGGGAAGATGCAACTTTTTTCTTACTTCTTCTTTATTCGGAATAGTTATAGAAATTTCTTTTGAAGGAACACCTAAAAAATAAGTATTTTCTATTCCTCTTTTTTCTTTTGTTACAGGATCATTATTCTCAATATCCAAAACCAAATCCGCAACACTTTTTCCAATCCATGGTCTATGACTTGCATGATTATATAAAAAAACCGGGCGAGTAAATTCTTCTGTACCAAAGGCTATTGTTGCAATCGGATCTTCCATATGAGTATGCAATATAATATATTCATACTTCATTCCCAATTTTCTTAATTCTTTAGCTTTTTCTTCTAATGACAAATTATTTTCAAATACAATATATTCCCCATTTTTTACTTTTACATTATTTTTTAGCGTATTTAAATCGACCTCAGCCTTTTCTGTTTGTATAACACTATGCATTTGTTCAGCGGGAGCATTCTCAATCCACCTTTCGACAACCCTTGTATGTCCGCCGGTTTCATAACCTCTTGTTAAGACATGTAAAACCGATTTTTCTTTATACTTTATATTACTCAAATCAACTTTAATTTTTTGAGCAAAATCAACAAAAACTTTTTCTAAAATAGAAGATGTGAAATAGCAAGCACTGTTATAAACAAAATAATTCGCAGCATATTCAGCTAAACTAAGCCTTTTTTCAAAATCACACTCGTTTTGAATAAGCTTTAACATGTTTTCAAAATTTTGTTTATATCTTTCTATTTTCCAATAATGTTCTGAATATTGATTCATATTTTTCTACCAATTTACAACGCAACCTTGTAAAATTTTGTTTTTAGCTTACGTTTTAACTTCCTCTTTATAGATTTAAAAGGAATTATCTCTATAAAAATTTTTAAAATGCAATAAAATAAATATTTAATACGCCAATGTAATGACCTGTTCATTTTTATTTGTGAAAATATTTCTAAATTATTTATTTCATTACCCGTTGTCTCATTCCAATTTTTATTATGCTCAAATGAGATATTATCATATCTTGAAATAATAACATGCTTATTTGCTAAAAATATTTTTTCCTCATTTTCTCTGTATTCAATTAATAATAAATATATAGAATTGTTTGGAAATTTTTGAGATAATTTCACATAATAATCATTTATTGTATCTAAATTTTGATGTTTATTTCTACTCCACCAAACAAATAAAACATTTTTTGAATTAAGTATTTGCTCATAAAATCTTTTGATTCGTCTAGCATACTTTTCTTTTACCTTGGTGTATTCATCATCAAATGGTTCACCAACTCTGAAATCATGATAGAAATAGAAATCATATTTTTTATCAGCCCAATAGTCACATTTTTTATCAACATCACCATTCTTGGGTTTTTCAAGCTGATATAAATCTTCTTTTTTTAGAAAATCCGAAAAATCATTTAAAATTAATTCTATTCTATTTGCAAATGGCGCTTTTGTTAACCAATCGAAGGGATATGAAAACTCTTGTAACATACAGCGTCTTAAATAACTAGTACAAGCACAATCTTCTCCTATTGAAACGACTAAGTCAAACCTTGTATCAAAAAGCATTTGCAATCCTCACAACTTTCTCTATTTCATCATCTGTCATAACAGGTGAAATAGGCAGACTTAATTCTGTACGGTGAATTTCTTCACTTACAGGATAAGATTGATTTTCCCACTCTTTATATGCTCCTTGTTTGTGCGGAGGTGTCGGATAATGAATATTTGTTTGGATTCCGTTTTCTTCCAGATATTTTTGTAATTTGTCACGTTTTTCACACCTGATAGCAAAGATATGCCAAACATGAGATTTTTCGTCATAAACTTTAGGCAAAATAATTTTTGGATTTTTAATATTTTCTCTATAGAATTTTGAGATTTCTCTACGTCTTTTGTTGTCATTATCAAGATACGGTAATTTTACATCTAAAATAGCAGCTTGAATTTCGTCTAATCTTGAATTTATGCCTTTGTATATATGATGATACTTTCTGTCTGAGCCATAATTGGCTATTGCTCTGATTCTTGCAGCTAATTCGTCATCATTTGTTGTAACACAACCGCCATCACCCATACAACCAAGATTTTTACCGGGATAAAAAGAAAATCCCGACGCATCTCCCAAACTTCCTGTTCGATTTCCATTATATAAAGCTCCATGTGCCTGAGCAGAATCTTCAATAATTTTAAGATTGTATTTTTTAGCTAAATTCCATATTTTCCCCATTTGAACAGCTTGTCCGTATAAGTGAACAACCATAATGGCTTTTGTTTTATCAGTAATCTTTTCTTCAATAAGCTCTGGATTTATGTTGTATGTATTTATATCAGGCTCGACAAGAACGGGAGTACATCCGTTTTCGGAAATAGCAAGAATAGAGGCGATGTATGTGTTTGCAGGAACGATAATTTCATCACCCGCACCAAAACCATAGCCCCGGATAATCAAATTCAGTGCATCAAGCCCGTTAGCACAACCTATACAATGCTTTACACCACAAAATTTTGCAAAGTTATCTTCAAAAGTTTTATCCCATTCGCCCTGAAGATACCAGCCTTTATCTAAGATTGACTTAATCCTTTTATCAATTTCTTCTCTATATCTATTATTTACTTTTTCTAAATCCAAAAATTTAATCATATTTTGCCATTCTTTTAAACTTCTACCATCTTAACATTAAATAAACTTTTTTGTATAAATTCAAACTATTCCAAGTTAAAATACATAATTATTTATTACTTACATTATTCAAACAAAAATTTATATTTTTCGTATAAATTTAGAATCTTTTCTTTGTCATAATTTTCTTTAATTTTGAAAAGGACCATCGTATCAACACTTTCAACAATTTCTAAAAATTCAAGAATACATTTATATTCAGGTCTTATTGTAAAATCATGCATTATTATTTTAGTATCCATAGAACAATTAAGAATTGCTTGCAATGCACATGCAACTCTGAATCGACCATCAATAAAAATTAAATCAAATTTATTTTTATTAAAAAATGGGGCTTTAGAATAATTTGGAAATAAATGTCTTTTCTTTTCTACTTCTATTGGTCTTCCCCAATCTCTTGTTTTACCAATATTTACTAATATAAAATTAAGTCTTTGCTCTTTTTCACTATTTTTTATAATTTTCCAATTTCTAAGATACTTAATCCAATTTTTATCTGACTCAACAGATGTAATATTAGCAATTTGAGTTTTTAATAAAATTAGAAATGTTGAACCTCCAGAGCCATATTCCAAATAACTTTTACAATTTTTTGTGTTATCAATTAGAAAAATTTTTTCTTTATCTGTTAATTCTATCGGAAAATTTTTATTTGTATATTCTTTACATTTATATTTTGAGCATTTAATTTTAATTTTAATTCCTACAATTGAAATAATTTTATGAGTCTTTATATTACCTCTGTATTCATTTTTTATTGAAAATATTTTTTGTAAAATTGAATAATCTTTTTCTAATAAATCTTGTGATCTTGATATCTTGCTCAATAATTTAGCAATTTTACCGGAATTATTATTTTTAATATATTTCATTAGTTTTTTATATACAAAATTGCGTTCAAAAGCTTTTTTATCTTTGCAGATATTATAGCAATCAATTATACCCTGCGCACATAAGGATTTTGCTTCAAATTCAGGGTTTTGGAATGCTGTTATTGCCAAAATTGTATATATTCTATTTAAAAATAGATCCATATAAGTTGCTGAATCTTTTTCAAATAAATCGGAAGCATTCAAGTCCTCTAATTGTATCTTTTGAGATAAAAGTGCCGATTTTACGTATTTTATAGGAATTATATTAGAATTGAGACTTGAAGTTCTTCTATAATAATTGTAGTAAACATTTTCAACAAATTCTATAGGTTTTGATGTTTTTAATAATACTTTATTGAGAAATGCTGTATCCTGAGCTTTAATTAATTCCTCAGGAAACCTTATTTTATTCTCAAATATTATTGAAGATTTATATATGGCTGTCGTCCACTCAAAACCAAAGTATAAAATACCCTTTTTCTTTATTGTTTCATTTAAATTGGAATATGTTATTCTGCCGTCTGTTTCATAAGTCCTTCTGGAACACTTAACTACATCTGCACCTGTTTCCTTCGCTTTATTATACAAAGCTTCATAGTAATTAAGATCAATATTATCATCCGGATCAATAAAACCTAAAAATTCTCCGGTTGCAGCATCTAAACCTTTATTGCGCGCAATAGCTGCTCCGCAATTTTTATCCAAAGCAATAACTTTTATTCTTGAATCTTTTGCCGCATATTCTTTTAGAATATGCAATGAATTATCAGGTGACAAATCATCTATACAAATTATTTCAATATCTTTTAATGTCTGATTTATAAGACTATCCAAACATCTTTTGATGTATTTTTCTACATTATATACAGGAATTATAATACTTACACAAACCATCTATATTAATCCCTTTCTTAACAATTTTTTACTCAATTTCTCATATATTCTTTTATAAATTGTATATTTTATCCTACTATATATCGATTTTTTAGATAATTTGCTTTGGATTAATGTTTTTTCTATCACATCTTTATTATTTATATAAATTTTATTCAGTTCTGAAAGATCTTTGACTGCATTTGACAAACGACGTTCATCACTTATTGAACCTAAATATTCAATAAAATTTTTCTTTATCTTATTAAATACTAAATAAGATTTTAAGAGCAATTCAAGATAATTTTTGTCAAAATATAACCACAAATCTTTATAAATATTAGCATTAATTATATTTTGCTCTAGTTCACTTACCCCCTGCCAAATACCTTCATTTGTAATTCGATACATAGCATCCACATCTGGTACACAATGCGCTTTACCATAATATAGATGAAGCACACTGCGAAAAGTATCACCTCTAAATGAACGTTCCATAGATTTACATTCAAGATTTTTCATTTTATCGGGAACTCCATTTTTAAACACAACATTTCTAAAAGTTGAACCTAGAGTATGCCCCAATGCAGCCTTACCTTCTAAATAATCACTAAATGAAGAATCTATAATTTTATCACGTTTTATAAAAAGTTTCTGTGATCCATCAGGAAATAACATATTTGTATCTGTTACATATATTGTGTAATCTTTATTTTTCTCAAGAAAATCAAGAGATTTTTGAATTTTATATTTATCTGTCCAATAATCATCCGGGTCAAGCACACAAAAATAATCTGTCTTTGTATTTTCGTAAGCTCTTAAAACATTTCTATACAACTTTTGATTTGTTTCAGAGGTCAAAAGAGTTATTTTGTCAGGATACTTGTTTTGATATTCTCTTACAATTTCAACAGTTCTATCTGTTGAACAATCATCAGCTACAATAATATGATAATCATAGCTTGTTTCCTGCATAAAAACTGAATCTAAAGCTTCTGCAATATATTTTTCTTTATTATATGAAGGCATTATAATCGTAATATCAGCCACTAGACACCTCTATATTCCTTATTAATCTTTTCAACATCATCAAGCAATTTGCCGATTTTTGTTGTTTGACAGAATTTGGAAAAAGCAGCTACATCTTTTGGAAAACATTTTCCACCATAACCTGTTTTTCCATCAGGTCCGGGAACAAAAGTGTGCGGTTCATTTATATAACCTGATAAAAGGGTACCTTTTCTGATTTTTTCAAAATCACAACCATACTGCTTGGCAAGTTCATATATTCCGTTAAAATAAGTTACTTTTACTGCACCAAATACATTATGTGAATATTTTGTAATCTCTGCTTCAAGGTTACTCATTGTTATATAATTTTTGCCAATAAAGATACGTTTCATAATATTTTCGCATCCTGTATAAATCATTGATTGGATACAAAAATCTTCATATGCTGTTCTCTCTGTTAAAAATTCAGGCATGAAATATATTTTTTTGTTTAATTCTTGAGATAATTTATCACAAGTTCCCGGCAAAAGTGTTGTTCTTATAAAAATAGGAACATCTGGACAATTTCTAATTAACGACTTTAACAAAGTTAAATCTTGTGTATGATTTTCTTCTGTCGGGATATGAATACTAATAAATATAATATCTGCTTTTGATAAATCGTCATTCATACCTTTAGGTGGGTCAGAAACTAATATATTGCACTCAGAGTTATGATTTTCAATCCATTTTTTCATAACTCCGCCAATGACACCACAACCTATGATTCCAACATTAATCATTTTTTTCTCCTATATCTTCTGGAAATATAAATTCGCAACCGATTTTCTTTAAAAATTTATTAAAAAATTCATATTCAGGACCGACTAAGTGTAAATAGCCTTGATTAAAAAAAAGATAATTTTTTAAATTATTTTCTTTTAAAAATTTAATATAATTTTTATCAGGATTTTCTAAAGATTTACCTATAATCCCCAAACAGGCCTTTAAACCTTCTTGTTTTAAAAATTTATTCAATCTTCTTACCTTTTTATCAAAATTAATTAAGTCATCAAATTTAAATATAATTTTGTATTTAGGAAAATCATTTATATATTTTACGGCATTCTTATAGTCGCAGTATAATTTAATAATTTTTATTATATTGTTGTTATTGAATTTTATGATATCTATTAATCTTTGTCCGATTCTAAAATGCATTAGATTTTTCCTATAATTTTCCTTTTTGCCGGCACATCTTTCGTCACAACTGCACCTGCTGCTATTAACGCATTTTCACCAATTGTTACCCCCGGTAAAATTGTTGCATTTGCACCTATACTTGCACCTTTTTTAATAATTATTGGTTCAAGTTTGAAATCTTTATTTTTTGATTTTGGGTATTTATCATTGCAAAAAGTTGCATTCGGACCGATAAACACATCATCCTCAATTCTCATTCCATCATAAAGGCTTACTCCGTTTTTAACTGTTACGTTGTCGCCAATTACAACATCATTTTCAATAAAACAATTTGAACAAATATTACAGTTTTTACCAATTCTTGCACCTTCTAAAACTACACAAAATTGCCAAATGTTTGTTCCTTCGCCTATATTCTTACTTTGTACATCTGAGAGAGGATGTATCATACATTCACCTCTTTCAAAAACTCTTCATAGTTTCTTATATACTCTTTTTCATCATAGTAATCTGATGCTAAAACCATCAATTTACAGCCGTAGGAAAAATGTTTCATTTCTCTCCACATATTTTTCCCGATATACAAGCCTTGATCAGGACGGTTTAGCCATACTTTTTCTCGACTTTTACCATCATCCAAAACAAATTGACAAGCACCATCAATTGCTACAATTATCTGCTCCATATTCTTATGAGCATGCATTCCTCTATCTTGATCCGGAGCAGTATCAAAAATCCAATAAATCCTTTTTATTTCAAAAGGGATATCGCGATTTCCTTCCAAAGCTATAAGTTTCCCTCTATTATCTCCATGAACATTCATATTGATAAGTTTGTAATTCATTTAATAATCTTTCGTTATTTCTTATGTATAAATTTTGAAAATAAATAATTCCAATATTCGCAAAACTACAAAAAAATTATAACATGAAAAACAGAAAAATTTTATAAAACATTAATTTTATTAATGACAAGTGGGTATGGTAGACTTTAGTCTACTGATAAGTCTATTTTAATATTAAACAAAAATATACCTGATTTACCAATAGTATTAATTAAATCTTACGCATAGAATAAAAACGGTTAGATAAAAAAAGGATAATACGATGAGAAATTTTGTTATTAAATTTGGTAGTACAGTTGTTGATATTATGGCTATAGTAACTATTATCGGTTTAATAATTTCAACAATAAAAGTAATTGCAACACAAGGTTTGTGGGCAGGTCTTGGTGTATTATGGGCAGGACTTGTAAGTTTTATTTTTGTGTTCTTCTTAATTTATTTAGTGATGTCGATTAATGAAAAATTGTCAAACTGTAATGATGATAATCATAGCAGGTACTAAACATATATAAGAGAGGTTTTATGTTTAAGAAAATATTTATATTATCAGGTGTTTTGATGTTGCTATTGCAAGGGCCATTGTTTGCGGCAGAGCAAAACAATATAACAGCGGATTCAAATACGGGTAATATTTTGAACCGAATTTTTGGCGGTAATAATCGAAGATATTACAATAATAACAATAACAGAAATTATAATTACGGCAATTACGATAATAATTATAACCGCAATGATAACAGACGATATAATAACAATGATAAAAACCGATACAAAAATCGGCGCAGAAATAATAACAGATAATACACAAAGAAAAATTACATAATTTTGTTAAAATCCCAAAACTTATTTTTGGGATTTGTTGTCTAGAATTTTGTTATATTTTTTACCCATCTTATATATTTTAAATTTTATTATGGACAACTGTGGAAACTAGCAGGTAGGGTAGACTTCAGTCTACCACTATTATTGGAAAGTAGCCGACCGGTGTGAGTAAATAATGAGTAAATATGAGTAAATCGGTTTTTGGGTAAAGTTGCACTTCCGACCGCCAAAACCCCTATAACGAGCGGATTTCATAAAATAAAATAGTCAAACTAACAAAACGGAACTACTCGTCTAACTACAGTTAGCAGTTTGCATTTATACGCACCAATGATTGTGCATAGACATGCAGGTTGATACATATAGACAGTTGCTATGACTCTTTTATATGGTGAGTACGAGAAACGAACTCGGAAATTTACATTATTCAGTTATAGCAAGGATTTTATCTGTTCGCAGTTTTGATTTCCTGCGAACTCAAAAATTTTTGACAAATAGTTTGCACTTTTTGGTAAAGTTTCTTTGTAATAATTCTGATTAAGTATGTTACAATTCGGCAATTTCTGTGAACAAAAATACTTTATATATATACACAGGGGAAATAAGGAAAAATTCTATAATGGGATTACAAAAAGTCGTATTTAATTTTTTTGTAAAAAATGCTAAAGGCGAACTTGTTACAAGTTCGCTGCTACATACTAAACCTAAAATACCGACAAATATTAAAGGTTTAAAATACGCTTCCCCACAGTATCCAAATTTAAATTTAAGTGAAAAAGCAAAATTTATTTCTAAACTTGAACAAAATTATTCAAAATCAGAAATAAAAATAGGTGAAAACACCTATATTAAATATGAGAATTCTCAAATGGGTTCAAATCCTGCATTTTGGGCAGTTGAGAACAATACTGGCGAACTGTATTATGTAAAGTTCGCAGAATCAGGTGATGCACACAAAACAGAGCATTTGCTTAACGAGATAACAGCAAGTAAATTGTATAATTTAATGGGTATAAAAACTCCAGAAATTCAATTAAACCTTAGAAAGAATGTTAATGATTTAAATGCATTAAAAATAAAATATACACCCGAAATGAGTTATATTACAGATTATAAACAGGTTCATTCAGGATTTGCGGCTGATGCTTGGCTTGCAAACTGGGATTCTTTAATAGGTAACAATACAAGAATAGTAAATGGTAAACTTTTTAAACTTGATTGCGGTGGCAGTTTGAGATATAGAGCTCAAGGAAAATTAAAAACTGATTTTGGAGAAAAAGTTAAGGAAATTGTCACTTTTGTTGATGGCCACAATTACGAAACAAAAAAAGCTTATGAAAATATATCTCATCAAGATTTGATTAATTCTTTTAAAAGAGTGTGTAATCTTACCGATAAAGAAATTGAATCAACCGTACATCATGATTCTTTATTGTCAAGTCTTTTAATCAAACGTAGAAACTATATGCGTACTTGTTTAGAAAAAATCGAACAAACACCATATGACGGTAAAAATATAAGCCTATATATGAAAAATATTCAAAAAGAAGTTGATTACCGTGAATATACAGATATTGCAGAAGATATGATAAAACAGCGAACCACAATGCGAAATACTCTACATCCGAGACTGAGTGTTGAAGAACAACTAGGTCTGTTTAAGGAAAATTATGTATCACAATCACGAGATATAAAAAATAATATAATGACACAACTTGGAGATGAAAATGCTATTCTTACAAAGAATCTAACACATTGTATTAAATTAGATGAATTAATTGCACAAGGGAGATTGCCTCGTGCAACCACATTGTATCGTGGAGCCTCTCCGTACGATTTTGGACTTCACAGAATGGATAGCAAAGAATTTATAAAAAGATTTTATAAAAAAGGCAGAATATTTAGGATCCCAACATATCCTGAAACATCCCTTGACAGAAAAATTGGTGAAGAATATGCAAAAGGAAGAATATTATTTAAATTCAATGCCGGCGAAGGTACTCCTTCAATATATATGGAAGAACTAAATGTACCGCTAAGTGGGGGCTATGGCAATGAAGAAGAAATTATGTTAGCAAGAGATCTGTTGTATAAATTCAAAAATCATATAGAAACGCCTGATTTTGATATTATTGAAATAGATATTGTAAAAAAAGCACCATTTTGGAAAAAGGTACATGAATTTTGGAATGAGGTTCCAAAAAAATATTGGGAAAAGTAACAAACAAGAGTATAATCTTTTGCACAAATTTTCCATTATTGGAAAGTAGCCGACCGGTGAGAGTAAATAATGAGTAAATATGAGTAAATCGGTTTTTGGGGTAAAGTTG
>CAMPBE010000016.1 GCA_946636615.1 uncultured bacterium
GTAGAGATTTCTTTGCATTCAATATTGATAATCGTGGTGGATTATATGGAGAAGCAAATGGTTCTTATCATAATTCAAATTGTAAGAATACTAATCACAGTTCTACTCCGTACTATTGTTCATCAGCAGTTATTGATAGCGGTTGGGAAATGAAATATTAGTTGTATATATATACAAATTAAACGAGGTGCAAAGTTTACTATTTGCACCTCGTTTTTGTTATTTGTCATGTTATAATTTATAAAGAGGTAGTGTAAAAATGCAGAAAATTGAAATTGGTAAAACATATAGACATTTTAAAGGTAATCTGTACAAAATTACAGGCTTTGCAAAGCATTCTGAAACTTGCGAGGATATGATTGTATATACTCCTTTAAAAACAGGTGATAGTTGGGTCAGACCCTATAGAATGTGGAACGAAGTCGTTGATGATAAAGGAACTTTGAGATTTACGCTTGTAGAGGATTAGTTAATAATTTTTTTGTTCTATTATTTCAAATAGATTTTAGCTATATCTATATCATTTTGGGTTGTAATTTTTATATTTTTGTAGCTTCCGTTCAGTATATACACATCTGTCCCTAATGCTTCAAGCATTCCTGCATCATCTGTAAAATTTTGTCCTATAAGTTTTTCGTGTGCGTTTCTTATTAGCTTGTAATCAAAAGCCTGCGGAGTTTGTGTGTTGTATAATTTTGAGCGGTCTATAGTTTGTATAATTTTACCGTCAACAACTTCTTTTATAGTATCTATTGTTTTTGTAGCAACTGTTATAGCTTTTCTATCCTTCACCATTTCTATTGTTTGGTTAATCAAATCTGCAGAAATCATTGGACGTGCTGCATCATGAATTAGAACATAATCACATTCGCAGACCCTTAGCCCGTTAAATACAGATTCCTGTCTTGTCGCTCCGCCTTCAATTATTACAACCTTTTTATAACCATTAAATAAACTTTTTAGAATATCTATTATACTTATATTTGCACAAATAATAATTTCATCAATGTTAGATTCTTCAAAAGCATCAATGGTGTGTTTTATAATTTCTTTACCGTTGACTTTTTCAAGTAACTTATTTTTATTCCCAAATCTGGAAGAAGTTCCTCCTGCCGGAATTATAGCGTTTGTTTTAATTTTCATTATTCTCCTCAAAATGATTAAAAATTTTGTTTTCTATATTTTTTATTATTTGTCCGTTGATTTCCACAGATGCTTTGCCTGAAACGGCTTCTCCAATAATAGTATAACCTGATATTTTGGACAATATTGACTCAGGTACGACTGCCACAAGTTCATAATCTTCTCCGCCATATAAAACTGTTTCCATATCAACGTTTTTGTTATGCGGAATTTTGTCAAAATCTATTTTTAGTTTAACATTACTTGAATTTGCAATTTGAACAAGAGCATCCGCCAAACCGTCTGACGTATCCATCATAGCATAATCGCATTGAATATTCATTGCAATTTCTTTTGAAAAATTGATTTTAGCTTGCGGCATTAAATGAGATTTTATAAAAAAATCGTTGTCTTTTTTTAAATCAATTTCTGATTTCAAAATTTTTAATCCTGTTGCGCTGTTGCCATGTTCGCCCGAAACAATTATTTTATACCCATCTTTGGCATTTGCTCTTGAAGATATTTTTCTGCCTTTAGTTGAACCTATAGCAGCTATTGAAATATATAATTTGTCTGCACCTGTGATATCTCCGCCAACAATTTTTACATCTTTTGATGCGTCTTTTGCCCCTTTATAGAAATCTTTTATAAAATCTGAATTTATATATTTGGGTATAGACAGTGCAACGGTTAAATACTCAGGTTTCGCTCCGGATGCGCATATGTCGCTTATATTGACCATAACAGATTTCCATCCCAATTGGTAAGCATTTGTATATTTTAAAGAAAAATGAATATCCTCAACCAAGCTATCTTGGGTAATAACTATTTCTAAATCTTTTAAATATGCACAATCATCTCCAATATATTCAGAATTTAGAAGTGATTTAATTGTGTTAATAAGTTCTTTTTCTTTCATTAGGTATCAATATCAATTAGTGTAATAAATTCTTGTACAAGGGCAGAATTCCATTTTTTACCGGCATCCTGTTTAATTACTTCCAATGCTTGTTTTGGAGTTAATTCAGCTCTGTATGTTCTTGGTTCAATTAACGCAAAGTAAGCATCAACAATCAGTACAATTTGTGAAGTCATTGGAATTTCCTCTTTTGCAATTTGCGCAGGATATCCTGTACCGTCCCAATTTTCATGGTGGTGTTCAATTATCGGAATAACATCTTGAATTGCGGTAATTGGTTTTAAAATTTCACGTGCTGCAATAATTGGGTGTTCTTTTATGTGGTTACGTTCTTCTTCTGTTAAAGGTGTTGATTTTTGCAGCAATTCTTGAGGAAGCATAATGTTTCCAATGTCATACAAAAGCATTGCAATTCTAAGATTGTCGATATTTTCTTTAGAAAGATCAAATCTTTTTGCTAAACTTACAGCAAGTTGAACCTTATCTTTAATAACTCCTGTGTGGTGGAGCGGATTATAAGTTTGAGTAAGGAGATCTGCAACTGTATATAAAGCTTCTTTAGAATTATCTTGTTGCGGATTTTGCAGCTTGTTTTTCAAATCTTTTGCAACATTCTCTTTTATTGGAATATTGTGTTTTGATAGTATATCAATAAATGTATTAATCGCAACTTCTTGCCAGCTTGTTTCGTTAATTGGTTTGGCTAAAGTTACTTGATTTCTGCCATTACGCTTTGATTGATACATAGCCTGATCTGTCAACTCTATTATATCTTCTATGTTATCAGAATGTTCTAAAAATGTTGCAACTCCAATACTTGCAGTTACATGGTCTATTGTATCAAGTTTTTCTGATTCAAGAGCCTTTCGAATTCTCTCTGCTGCTATCATTGCACCATTAGAATCAACTCCCGGAAGTATTACGTTAAATTCTTCTCCGCCCATTCTTGCAGCAGTATCAATAGAACGAGCATTTTTCTTTAGTACATCTGCAACCGTTTTTATAGCTAAGTCTCCGTATGCGTGTCCATACTTATCGTTTATTTCTTTCAAATGGTCAAGATCAAGTCCAATGATACTGAAAGCTTGTTGTTGACGCATTGCACGAGTAACTTCTTTCTTTAAATATTCTTCAAAATATCTTCTGTTGTACAATCCGGTCAAGCTGTCCGTAACAGCTTGGGCTTTAACTTCTTCGAACAAGCCAGCAATAGTTATTGCCATTTCTATTTGTTGTGCAAATATTGTTAAGAAGTCAGTTTCACCTTTTGTTAAATCTTTGCGAGAAGAAAATACGTTAAACCAACCGTAATGGGTGTTCCTTGTGTATAATGGTACTGTAATAATTGATTTGCTCGGACTTCCGTCAACTATTTCTTTTATAATTTCTAAATCTACATCAGGGGCTACGGATTGCAGTGTCCCGCCTATATCCGGTGTTTGTATTATTTCTTTTGTTTTTGCAGTCTGTGCATAAACACTATCTTCTGTATATACAAGTTTTCGAGCTTGAAAAGGTATTTTAATTAGTTTTTCAACTCTTTTTATTGAAACATCATCAGACTGTGCTAAAACGGTCATATATGTGCCGCTTTCATCTTCACATTTTTTTATAATATTACAATGCAGATAGCCAAGTTCGCCTTGAATACTGTTAACTATAGTCTCCAAAACACTCTGCAAAGGTCTTGAAGCGTTCATCATATCCCAAATGTGCTGTAAAGTTAACATCCTTTTATTGGCAATATTAAGTTCTCTTGTTCTTTCTTCAATCTCTTGTTCTAATTGAAGATTCCGTTCATAAATTTCAAGATAGTCCTGTTTGCCGTTATATATTGAATTTTCGACTTCAGAAACTTTTCTGTAGATATCTTTTAGATTTTTAAAAAAACTCATATAATTATTATACACTATGTTATTAGTTTTGTAACACGTTATTTACAATATTTATTATTTGTTCAGGTTTTGGATAATTTACGCATTGTTCAAAATCTTCACCTGAGAGCGGGCATTTTCTTGTGTGACAGGGTTGGCATTTTAAACCTCCGTCAAGTGCAAAATATTTTGTGTCGTCTCCAAACGGACCGTATTTATTAGGTGGAGTACAACAGAATATTGATATAACTGCAGGTTTTTCCGTTGCTCTGGCAAGATGTGCACTGCCTGAATCCGGTGCAATAACCAATCTTGCACGTGAAAAAATTTCTATCAGTTCTTTTACTCCTGTTTTTCCGGCAAGATTTATATATTTATTTTCGCCAATATACGATATTAATTCTTTATCTGCATTTGTACCTGTAAATACTATTGAACATTTATCTTTTATTGCATTAACTAATGCTTTCCAATTATCTTTGTTCCAATGTTTTAATTTCCAGGTTGTTGCAGGCGCAATTATAACCATTGGTTTCGATTTATCAACATCTTTCAATAGTTCATCAACGGTAGCTTTTGTTTCATCACTCGTTGGTGGCAGGGTAAATTTTACTTCGTCAGTGCCTTCAAGTTTAAGATACTCTGCATATTGCATGTGCTGATATACAGCATGGATACTCATTATAGGCCCTTTTTGAACAATCTTTTCATTTCCTCCAAAATGGGAAAATTCTTTTCCGTATGTATAGCAAATTTTTCTGTCAGCTCTGCACAGGCGCATCCATACCATGCTTTTAAACATCATTTGTGTATCGATTGCTATATCAAATTTTTCTTTTCTCACTTCATTGAGGATTTTAAAAAATTCAATAACATTTTTTATTGAAAATCCTGATTTTTTCCATTTTTGCAAAGGAATAAGTATTGCCTTATTGACAGCTGGGTTGTTTTTTACAATATCAATACCTTTTTCTGATACAAGCCAAGTTACTTCATATCCGTTCTTTTTCAGTACATTTGCAAGTGGAATATTAAATATTACATCTCCCAATGATGAAAGTCTTATTAATAATATCTTTTTCATAGTATTCTATCCTCTAAAAATGCAGCACCAATCACTCCGGAGTAATCACCAAGTTCAGCTTTATGAAATTTAATAGTTTTGGCAGGTATTGGTAATGATTTTAATCTCGCTTTTTTTACGGTTTCGTTGTAAAAATAATCTACTGCATCTATCAAACCTCCGCCAAGTATAATTAATTCAGGATTAATTATATTGACAATACTTGCAATTCCTCCTGAAAGGTATTCAGAGGCTTCGTTTACACATTGTAGTACAAGTTCGTCGTTGCGGTCTATAGATTTTTTTATCATTCCTGAAGTGATTGATTTTCCTTCTTCCAAATATTCAGAAATACAAGAACTTCTGCCCTTTTTTAGCGCCCCTTCAATTCGGGTTTCAATCGCTGAACGGGATGCGTAAGCTTCTAAACAACCGTGTGCTCCACAGGTACATGGTCTGCCGTTTAAATCAACTATCATATGCCCGATTTCACCGGCAGTGCCTGTATTGCCATACATTATATTACCATTCTTTACAATACAAGAGCCAACTCCTGTACCTACGAATATGCATACAAAATCACTTGAATTTTTGCCTGCACCAAATTTTTGTTCTCCAATAGCAGCAACCTCAAGATCATTCCCTAGATATATGGGAATACTAAAATGCTCGCTTAGTATTTCTTTTATTTTAAAATCAAAACAATCTAAATTTGGAGCACCTAATATAATTCCGTTATTTCTGTCTATTTGTCCTGCAGCGCCTATACCTATTGAACTAATGTTATTTAAGTTAATTTGAAAAGTATCTAAAAGCTCCTCTATACCTTCTAACAGCTTTTTTATTATTTTTGTAGGCCCTTTTTCTTTTTTTGTTTTTTTCTTTATAACCCCGATAACCTCTCCGCTTGATTTATCTACAAGCGCAATAAGTATTTTGGTTCCGCCCAAATCTATTCCTATTGAATATTTTTTCATACACTTAAATTATATATAAAAAGTTGGAATTTGCAAAATATTAATTTATTTGATAGCATGCGATTGTAAGGGGGATTGTGTAATGAAAATTTTTAATAAGTTATTATCTGTATTGATTGTTATGTTCGTTACAGCTCAAATGAGCTATTCTTATGATGCGTGGCTAAATGACATGCGAAAAATGTTTTTGAATAACTCTGCTATTATATATGAGATTAATATAAGAACTTTTGGTGCGAAAGATGTTAATAAAAATGGGATAATAGATTTTGATGAAGGCGAAGAGAGTGGCACTTTCCTCAATGCAATTCCAAAATTAAATGAATTATCCCAAAAAGGTATTAATACTATACATGTTATGCCAATTCTTCCGGTTGGAAAAACAAAAGCATTAGGAACTGCGGGCTCTTTATATGCAGCTTCTTCTTTTAATAGCATTAATCCTCAACTTGTAAGTAACAATTCAAATTTATCACCAAAAGCTCAAGCTGCTAAATTTGTTGAAGAAGCACATAACAGAAAAATAAGAGTAATATTAGATTTGCCGTCTTGCGGTTCTTATGATTTTTATATGCTTCATCCTGAGCTGTTTATGCGTGATAAATCTGGGCAACCTATTGTCCCTGCTGATTGGACAGATGTAAGATTGCTTAATGCCGGTGACGAAAATGTTGTTAATACTGAAGTATACAACTTGTATAAAGAATTCGTGGATATGGCAAAATATATTGGTGTAGATGGTATAAGAGCTGATGTTGCTACTATTAAACCTGCAAAATTCTGGAAAAGTTTGATTGATTATTCAAGAAAAGATGATCCTCAGTTCTTGTGGCTTGCAGAAGCTTCTGAAAGTTGGACGAGTCCTGTTGCTGCAGGCTGCACTTTTACTCCATATGATAAACTTTTAGAAGCCGGTTTTGACGGATATTATGGCAGTTTCTTTAATATAAAAGATTTTAAATCAGGTAAAGAATTAATTAGTTTAATTCAAAACACAAAAAATGAGTTAAATAAATTTAATGGACAAAAAGCTGTAATTGGGAGTTTTACAACTCATGATGAGATGAGTCCTATAGTAATAAACGGTCAAAAATTATCCGATATGATTATATGGCTAAATGCTACTTTGCCTGTAAATTCTTATTTTGTTGATGGTTTTGATACAGGTGATAATTATATTTATATGTGGGGGAATAAAGAAGCCTCAAAAACATATACTGACGATGATAACTATTTTGTTCACAGAGGGAAAATTGATATATTTAATTTTTCAAGACAACCCGGCGGTAACAATTCTGATTTGTTGAGAAGCTTTATATTTGGAAACAGTATGAAACGTCAGTTTTCAAAAATTATAAATTACGGAAAATTTGTACCATTAAAAGTTACATCAGCTCCTGTTTTTGCATATGCAATGTCATATTCAAATCAAAGTATAGTTGTAGTTGGAAATTTAGATTTTAGACAAAGTGTTGATACTGTTGTATCTGTTCCGAAACTCAGTGATAAAGTAAATGTTATACCTGTAAAAATACAAGATATACCAATTATTGAACATGGAAGTTTTAAAATTACCTTATCACCAGGTGAGATTATAGTTTTGTTTTTGTCGGATTTAGAGATAAAATAAATATATAATAAAAGGTTCGCTATATGCGAACCTTTTTGTTGTATTAAATACGTTTTGCAAATTTTTTGAATCTGCGTTTTTGGTCATCATTATGACCACCGCCAAAGTAGCTGTCATTACTTGCTGATGTAGCCATATATTTATTTGCTTTTAAATATCTTGAATCATAAGACCCTTTGTTTTTTACTTTTTTGCCTGTGGCTGTATTTTCATTTGAAGCAAATAATGACATAATTGAAGCTGTAGCTGAAGTTGTTTTTCCAACAGTATCAATTACTTTTTCAATTTTATTGAATTTTTGTTCTCTATAATTCTTCAATGTTGTTTTACCGGCTTGAGCATTTTGTGCACTTGCTTTAAAATCTGCTCTGCGTTGTTGCTCAGCTGTTAATTTATTTATTTCATCTGCACTTGCACCATTTGCTTTTGCAGCACTAATTTTTTCTTTAAGAGCGGCATCATCAACATCGGCAAATTCGGCAGAAGCGCCGTTTTCTATAACATTTTTGCGAGCCTCCCCTTTCAAGCCTTCGGCTTCTGCTCTTTGAGTATCAACCAATTCTTCATGTCTTCTTATATCTTCTTTTGCTTGAGCTCTTTTTTCTTTTTCCTGAGCTTTTGTTTGTTCTGTTTTTGTATTATCTTCTGCATTACTTCTTGTTTCTGTTGTTGCAGCGCTTCCTTCAGGTTTTACTTCTTCAACAGATTTTGGATTTTGAGTTGCATTAGAATTTGTCGCAGGTTGAGTAGAAGTTGAATTATTTGCAACAAATTCATTTAGATTTTTATGGAAATCTGCAGGAGATACACCCATTTCCGCAGATGCTCTATCAGCTATTGCCATAACTTTTTTATCTTGCATTGCTTTTTTTACAGTTTCCACTTTTTTATCTTGATTATTAGATTCTGAATTGTTTGTTTTATTATTATTTCCGTCAGAATTTTGTTGTGCTTCATTAGTATTTTCTTTATTTTTGTTGTCCATATCGTCTTTTTTGTTAGAGGCAATTTGACCAATAGAACCTATCATGCTCATTGCACCGCCGACTGAACCTAAAATATTTGCAGTTTTTTCATCACCCCAGCCGAATTCACTCATCAATTGTGATGCTGAAGATGTTGTAGAACCAACAACACCAACTATCTGGGATGCTTTATTAAACGATGATGCACCATTCTTTCCTAATTCAGAAATTGTAGATGCCGAGCCTGCAAGTGCGGAACCAACGCCGGCAATTGTGCCTACTTTACTCATAACCCCGTTAGCTTCTTTGCCAGATACAACTCTTACATTGTTTACAAGTTGTGCCGAATTAGAAACAACGCTCAAACCTTGACTTACAAACCCAAAAGTATTGTTCGCTGCACTACCAGTGCTGGTAGCTCCTGCTACTGCAGCTATAGCTGTTTGACCTAATGACATTAAACCTGCAGCCAAGTTGCCGTTTGCAATATTTATTGCAGCTTTTGTAACACCGCAAGCTACTGTTCCGTATAAACCTATTGTTGATAAAACGCTACCGACTGTTGTTAATGTAGTACCATTTACCTCTAAAACAGTACCTTTTGTTATTAAAGCAATACCTAAAGCGGTTGTAGGCCAACATAACAACGATTCACCTGCTGCTATAAAACCTTGACCGGCAGGAATCATCGGAGTACCAATTTCTGTTAAAACCATACCCGTTGTAGATGTAATAGAGAAAACGTTTTCAGCAATACCGACAGCTGCAAGTTGTTTTTGCAATTTCTTTTGCTTTTTCATTTCTTTTTTCTGCTGATCTTTAATTTTCTTTTGTTTTAATTTTGTTTTCTTTTGGAATTTTTTAGTACTTGTTTTAATGTGTTTTTCAATTTTTAAGATTTTTACTCTGTTTCTTGTAATTTTGTTACCTGCAATACCAAATTGACTTGCAATAGTCGTAATCTCTTGGTTGTTTGCATTCAATATATCCAAATTATCAGAAGTTGAACTTTTTGAAGAATCAGTCATACCAAATGAATTCGTTGCACTTGCTATACCGTTATCGTTATTGGTATTGTCAGACTGTTGTGCAGGTGCTGCAATTGATTTCTTTTGTTCTTCTTCTGCCGCAATTGTTTCGTTTTCTTGAGTTAAAATTTCATATCTGACAAGCAATTCTTCTTGTTTTTTAGCTGCTTCTTCAGATTCTTTAACCATTTTTACTAAATCTTGTTCTTCTTTTTTTATATCTTGTTCAATTTTTTTAGCTTCTTTTTCTAATTGTTTTGCGTTTTTCTTTTCATCTTTTTCAATTTTTTTAGATTCTTTTGCATCTTTTTTTGCACTTCTATTGGTATCTTTAACGATATCTTCTTGCTTGTCAGTTTGTTTCTTTTGATTTTTTTCTTCTTTTTTAGCCATTTCGCCTGCAGCTTGAGCTTTTTCTTCTTCTGACATTTCTTTGCCGCCACCAACAACGGTGTTGCCATTATTATCGCCTGTTGGTTCTTTTACTGTCGAAGGTTCTTCATCATCTATTGAAACTTCTACTGCATTTGGATCTTCTGTCGGAACGGTTTCGCCTGAAGGTGCAGTCTCAACAGGAATTGTACTACCATTTGCTTCTGCAGGTTCTTCTGTCGTATTTGCGGCAGGATCTTGTCCTGCTTCACCATTTTCTTCGCCTTCGCTGTTTTCTTCTCCATTAGCAGATTCTTCAGGATTAGAAATTTCTTCATCTGCAGCTTTATCGCCTGTTACTTCAGTAATTCTGTTATCAAGTTCTGTTAAGGTATTTATAGCGTTGTTTTCGGCGTTAACAGCAATTCCTGTTGTTTTTTCTGCAACTTTAGGAATAGGAGTTTTTGAAACAATTTCTGCACCAACACCAATACCTGTGCTAATTGTACCTTTTGCAATGTTTCGTAATCCTTTTTTAATTTGCAAAAGAGCAATTTGTTCCATACCTACAGTTACACGGTAAATACCCATTTTACGCAGAGTTTTTCCGCTGCTGTTTGTAAATGCAATCCTTACCTTATCTTCAGGAATGATTTCATCTTTGTATTCTATGTCTGTAGCTAAATTTTTTGTTTCTTCAGGAATAGCCTTGTTTAATTTTTCTTTATAACTGCTGGTAGTATTAATAATTCGTTCTTTTTCTTCTGCGGATTGTTCATTTATAGCTTTAATATCTGTAGTATTTCGATCAATAATTGCTTGTTGTTTATCAATTTCGTTTTGATTAGGGTTTTCTTCCGAATCAGCAGCGTTAGGAACTAACTTAGAGACCATTTCTTTTTCAGAATTTTCTCCGCCGCCGAGTTCTTCAATTTTTTCTTGCGCTCTTTTATTTTCTTCTTCTTTTGCTGCAATTTCTTCTTGGCGCTTTTCTTCTTCTTTTTTATATTTTTCTATTATATCAGTTAAAATCTTTAATGACATCTTTGCATAATCTTCATCCTCATCTGCATTTTTTGTATTTTCTAACGAATTCTTTACTTGTTTCAATAAGTCAGCGTTGATATCAATATTTTCATCTATTAGATCTAATACATTTTCATCATTAATTATGAAATCTTCTTCAATTGAATTATTTTTTTCTTCAGCTGCTTTAATTGTTTCTTGTTTATTTTCTGTAAGCGTAAGATTTTCTTGTGGTTCATTTCCTTCTGTTTCTTGAATTTCTTTTGTAGATTCAGCATCTTCAGGTTTATTTTCTTCAGGTTGAGTAGACGGATTTATGATCATTTTTTCAACGCCTAATAAACCGGCAATATCTCCGATAGAATCTGCTGTGTCTTCTGTATAATCTTTAGTTTCGTGACCTACTTCGTTTGCTTCTTTAGCAAGAGTTTTACCGTTTAACATAGCAGTAATGGCTCTTAAGAAGCCAATTTCACCAGTTATTTGTTCTCTTGTTGATTTGTAATTTGTTTCAGAAACATAATCTGCTAACTGGTCACCTATTTCGATAGTTTCATCAGCAAGTTGTTCGCCTAAAACTGCAAGAATGTTAATTTCATTGAGGTTTCTTGCAATACTTAATTTGTCTAATTTGAAGTCTGCTGCACTACCGTTTTTATCTTCCAACATGCCTGTAATGTGTGCATATTTACGAGCTTCTGTGTCAGTTAATTCTTCACCATTATTAATTTTGTTTTGAAGAACTCTCCATTCTCTAATCATTTGTTCATACTCTTTAAGAACGTCTTTTTGTTTTTCCATTTTTTCTTCAAATGATTTTTGGATGCCACCATTGTTTTGAACTAGATTTGTAATTTTTTCATCAATTTTAGCTTCTTTGTCATGGCATTTGTCGATGTTCTTTTTGGCTTTTGGAATTAATTCCAAAAACGTTTCTTTTTCTGTTTTTTCAGAGTCATTACCTTCGCCTTCTTCACTTTCACCTTCAACACCTTCAAGGTTGCCTGTTTTGGATTGCAATTCTGTTTCTGCTGCGTCTACTATATTCTGTGGAATATTAACTCCATTGTTAAACATTTCCATTATTTCTTCAGCTGAAAATTGGCTCCAGACCTCATCAAGAGTTAAGCCGTTTTTTGCTGCATATGCTTCTGCTGTGTATTTTTGAGCAATTAAATCTTTTGTAAAATTTGAAATATTAGAAGACCAAATATATTCTCCTCTTTTTCCGCCTGCGCGTGAGTTTCTGCGAGAATTTGGCTTTTGACCTGTTTTTGTGACCTTAATTTCTTTGTCTAAATTATATCCGGATGCATGTGTAATATAAGGAATATCAATTATTTCATATTCAACTTTATCTGCACAAAATTGAGCGAAGTCTATTTGAGTTGCTTCGTCCATATTATAATACATTTTTACTGCATCATTATAAGTGATTTCTACGCCATTGATTTTAAGGTAGAATTCTTGGAATATTTCAAATTTGTTTTGTAATCCTTCAATACGCATAGCAATCCTTTTTCCTATGTATAGATAATCGGATTGTTAAGACCTAAACTTTAATGATTTCAGAGGTTTTTAACATAATATTTACAAATCGTTACAAAACAAAAAAGGTTGAACGAGTAAAATCATTCAACCTTTAACTTTGTATATTTTCAACTATTTTTCTACAAATGTTTTTCAATGTTTGAAATAATTGAAGATTTTGGCATTAAACCGACTAATCTTTCGATAGCTTTGCCGTTTTTAAAAACCAAAAGGCTTGGTAATCCACTTATAGAATAATCCTGAGCTGTTTTTAAGTTTTCATCTGTGTTTAGTTTTACAAATTTCACTTTACCTGTAAATTCATTTGCAACTTCTTCTAAAACAGGACCTAATTTTCTGCATGGACCACACCAAGGTGCCCAAAAATCAACAACAACCGGTTGTTCAGAATTTAAAACTTCTTGTTCAAAAGTAGAATCTGTAATATCTATAGCCATTTTCTCTCTCCTTTTTGATAATGATACCATATAAAATATTTTTATGCTATTATCTAAATAGAATTCTATAGGATAAGAAAATGGTAAGAAAAAAGATTATAGAAATAGTTCTTGATACGGAGACAACAGGGTTAGATTATACAAAAGAGAGAATGGTTGAATTTGCCGCAGTAAGGCTTGAAAATGGTAAAATTAAAGACGAATTTCAAACTCTTATAAACCCCGAACAACATATTAGAAAATCAAGTATAGCAATTCATGGTATAACTCAGGAAATGGTTGCGGATGCGCCAACTGAGGCAGAAGCAATGCCGAAAATATTAGAGTTTATCGGAGATTATCCGATTGTTGCTCATAACTGTATATTTGATTATTCCTTTTTGAATGAGGCCTCTTTAAGAACAACAGGAAAAGAATTGGAAAACCCCAGAGTGGATTCTCAACAAATGTTCAAGGAAATTTATCCTGATCTTTTTTCTCACGGTTTAGAAGCGTTAACAGAAAAATTTCATGTTGATTTACAAAATCATCATAGAGCTATGGCAGACACTATGGGGTTGGCATTAGCGTATCCTAAATTAAAAAAATTGTATTTGCAAAAGTATGATTGGGAAGTAAAGCAGCTTGATAATATAGATTATTTGTTTGAAAGATTTTTGAGAATTCAACAAACAGTCACTACTTTGCAAGCAGAATTACAGGATATAAAATCTGTATTTAAACTTTATTTTGAACAAGGGGGGCAACCAATTGTTTCTCAATCGGGTGAAACTCTTGTGTATAATTCAAAACAATCTTTTGGGTATGATTTGCACCAAATAAAAGATGTGTTAGAGGAAGTCGGAGCTTTAGAAAAAGCGGTAAAAGTTAATAATGGATTTATTGACAGATTGGTTGGCGGATGTAGGCTGGATGAGGAAAAACGCGAAATTATAAAAGATGCCCGTCAAGAAATCACTGAAACAAGGAATATACAAATAATTAAAGCAGGGAAATAAACATGTTTGGAAAAATATTAGATTTTTTTAAGGAACCGCCATCGAAGCCGGTTACTATGAATGAAGAAGAAGTTAAAAAGACTTATTCACATTTTAGATGGAGAATTTTTTATTCAAGTTTTATTGCATATGTGGTATTTCATATTTGCCGTAAAAATATTGCGGTAGCACTACCGGCTATGGGTGCCGATTTACATCTTTCAAACACCGAACTCGGTATTTTGGGTTCAACTTTATATGTAACTTACGGTATCGGAAAGTTTATAAATGGCGTGTTAGCGGATAAATCAAATGTAAGAACTTTTTTGCCTACTGCGCTAATTTTGTCCGCAATATGTAATATATGTTTTGCGACAAGCGCAATATTTATTACACCGGGACATGTAAGCTTCTTCGGTTTACCCAGCGCAACAATTTTGTTGTGGGTAATGGCATTTTTCTGGGGCGCTAACGGGTGGTTCCAATCTTGCGGATTTCCGCCTGTTGCAAAAAGCTTGTCTTATTGGTTTTCGAAATCAGAAAGAGGTACAAAGTGGTCAATTTGGTCAACATCTCACCAAATTGGGGTATTTGCAGCTGTTGCTTTGTCTGGCTTAGTTATAGATAAATTTGGTTGGCAGGCTGCATTTTATATTCCTGCTGTAATTTGTGTAATTACAGGTTTATGGTTGTTTGACAGATTGCGCGATAAGCCTCAGTCCATTGGATTGCCTGATATTGAAAAATACAACAACGAACCGGTTGTTGAAGAAGAACAAGATGAAAAGAGTGACGTATCTTATTTTCAAATTATAAAAGAAAATATTTTATGCAATCCTGTCATATGGATGCTTGCTATATCTTATATTTTTGTTTACATAATCAGATTCGGCACGGAAGATTGGTTGGTTAAATATCTTGTTGAAGTAAAAAATAATACATTACCGATTGCGAGTGCAAAATTGAGCTCTTTAGCGCTTATCGGCTCAGTTGGTGCTATTATGGCCGGTGTAATTTCTGATAAATTATGTAAAGGCAACAGAACACCTGTAAATATTGCATTTTTATTATTATTAATTTTAAGTTTGTATTTGTTTGCAACAAATCCAACAGGTAAGCCGATTTATGAAGCTTTGGATTATGTTTATGCAGCAATGATAGGCATGTTTACAGCAGGTCCTCAAATGTTGATTGGCGGACTTTGCGCTGTTGAATCAAGTTCTAAGAAAGTAGCTTCTGCAACAATCGGATTTACAGGAATCTTTGGATACGTTGGTGCTGCTTTATCTTCAGGTGGAACAGGTTTTGTTGTTGACAAATTCGGATGGAACGGAGCAATTGCATTTTGGATGATTTCAACTGCAATATGCGTTGTTATCTGTACAATATTGATGTTCTATGAAAGAGCAAGAAAGAAAAAACAAACGCAACAAGCATAAATGAATTATTGGGCGAGATAGATATCTCGCCCAACTTTTTAATCAGGATTAGAAATTAGTTTTCTGCAGATTTCAATATTATCAAAAGATGATTTTACATTTTTTTGAATTGTATTTATTAAATAGCAATCTTTCACTTCTCCATCAATCAAATCATAAAGTATTTCAATAGCAGCCAATGTATCACACAAATTATTTGATATATCTTTGCTTAAGTCTGCTAAATTTTTGTTTTCTTCCATATTATTACTCCATAATTATAATGTTATTACGTTGTACAGTATACAACAATGTTATAACATTGTAAAGTGTTTATTATAACAGAGGATAAATTATGAAAAGAAAATTTACAAAAACAGGCAACAGCTGGGCAATGCTGTTTACCAAAACAATGCTTGAAATTATGGATATTGACCCTGAAAAAGATCAGGTTAAAATTGAATTTGATAAAAACACTCTTGTTATGAAAAAAGATAAACAGGATTAATTTATATATTTTTTACCACTTTACAAGGGTTTCCGACTGCAACGGAATTTGACGGAATATTTTTTGTAACAACACTTCCTGCTCCAATTACAACGTTGTCACCAATTATTACATTAGGCATTACACAAACATTACCGCCAATCCAAACATTATTACCAACATTTATTGGTTTTGCAAATTCAAGACCTTCGTTTCTTGTTTCACAATCCAAAGGGTGACCTGCAGTATAAAATCCGCAATTCGGACCTATAAAAACATTATCTCCAAATTTTACATTTGCAGGATCTAAGATAACGCAATTGTGATTCATATAAAAATTTTCTCCAATTTCTATATTGTATCCGTAATCACAGAAAAAATTAGGTTCAATCCAAAACTTTTCACTCGTTTTACCTAAAATCTCAGATAAGATATTTTTTCTTTCTTTAATATTATCAAGCGGTGTTGAATTGAACTTTTGACATAATTTTTTGCATTTTATGCGTTCTTCAAAAAGCTCTATATCATTGCCAGCATTATATAAATTTCCTGATAACATTTTTTCTTTTTCTGACATTTTGAACCTCATAAAAATTTTAAGTAAATTATAGCATAAATCAAAAATTTTTCGATAATTACTTATTGACCGTTTTTTATCTTTGTAATCTAATATAAATGATTTTAAAACTAAGAGGAATACTGAATGAAAATATTGGTAGGTTTATCTGGTGGTGTGGATTCATCCGTAGCGGCTTTGATATTAAAACAACAAGGTTATGATGTTATTGGTGCAACAATGTCAATATGGGGCAAGGACGGTATGGCTGCAAAATCAGGGCATAAGAATGCTTGTTACGGTCCTGATGAAGTTGAAGATATTGAATCAGCACGTAAAATAGCTAATCAATTGGATATACCATATTATGTGTTTAATTGTGTTGAGCAGTATGAGCAAATAGTTTTGGAAAATTTTAAATCAGAATATTTACAAGGCAGAACGCCAAATCCTTGTGTATGGTGTAATGCGCTTGTGAAATTTGGTGTTCTTCCTCATATGGCAAAGGCGAATAATGTAGAATTTGATAAATTTGCAACAGGTCATTATGCAAGAATTGAAAAATTTGGTGATAAATTTGTTTTAAAAAAAGGTATTGCGCAAAATAAAGATCAATCATATTTTCTGTATAGATTAACACAAGATCAGTTGAAAAATATAATTTTACCATTGGGTGCATACACAAAAGATGAAATACGAAAAATTGCAAAAGAGAATGGATTGGATGTTGCAGAAAAACCTGACAGTCAGGATTTTTATGATGGTGACTACAATGAATTGTTAGACATTAAAGAAAAAGACGGAAATATTGTTGATTTGTCAGGAAATATTTTAGGTACACATAAAGGCATATGGAATTATACTATTGGTCAGAGAAAAGGTCTTGGGGTATCTTCAAGTGAGCCACTTTATGTTTTGCAATTAAAAAAAGATACAAATGAGGTTGTTGTCGGACCTGCTGATAAAACTTTTAAAAAAGCATTAAGTGCTACTAAGCTAAATTGGGTATCTATAGAAAAGCCAAAAGACGAATTTAGAGCAAAGGCCAAAATCAGATCAACTCAAATACCTGTTGATGTTTTAGTGAAACCGTCTGGGGATGAAATAGAGGTTATATTTGACGAATTGCAAAAATCTATAGCAATAGGTCAATCAGTTGTCTTGTATGATGAAGATGTTGTTTTAGGCGGTGGAATTATTGATAAGGCTTATTAACCAATAAAAAAGCACCTTTTAAAAAAGGTGCTTTTTTTAATTTAAAAAAAACTTATTTTAGTCTTACGCTTACTGATGTACCTTTTTTAGAGATTTCAACTTTGTCTTCTCTAGCTAACCAGCCAAGACCCAAATCAGCAAAGTTTCCTTTAAGATCTAATTCTTTTTTCATTTTAGAGAATGTAGATTCTCCATTGTTATTCAAATAATCATAAATCATGCCTGCTGAAAATCCGATTTGTTCTTGTAATTCTTCCATTTTTACCTCCATGTTTTATTGTAAATGAATTTTATATTATAGTTATAATAATAGACTAATGGTTAAAAAAATGCAATAGGTTAACAAGATGAGGACAAAATATTTTTTTTGTTATTTATGCTAAAATACCTTTAAGGGGGAAGTATTATTGTTAATTTCAGGGGATTTGTCGACAAATAAAACTGATTTGCTAATTGATAAATATGCAGAATTGTTAAATTCCGGCATTAATGCTTCTGAGATTTTGGTGCTTTTACAAAATTCCAACAGGAAACAATATTTTTTGGATAGAACTTTTGAAAAATTAAGAATTGATTGTATAGAAAAATTACAAGTTCATTCTTTTTTTTCTCTTGTTTATAACACAATCAATGACAATTGGGCATTTTTAGAAAATCTGAATCCATATAATAACCCCTCAATTTTGCCAAACCTTGCAGGGCTCGAGGTTTCACAATTTTTATTAAAAGATATATTGAAAGAAGTCCCGTTTAAAGGTTACAATTCTAAAAAATCTTTATTGCATCAAATTTTTAGAAGATATTCACTGATAGTTCAAAATAACTTGAATGATGAAGATGTTGAATGGCGAACTCGTGTGTTAGGTGAAAGTTTTGCTGATGATGCAAAAAATGTATTAAAAAAATTGCTCTCGAGAACATTGCAATATAGGGATTTTGACTATTTAAGACAAGGTTTGGTTTTTAATTATATTTATAAAAATACAGACTATTTTAAGAATATTAAATATTTAATACTTGATGATGGTGATGAGATTACTCCAATTTGTTTTGATTTTATAAAATTTTTAGCACCTCAATTGATTGATGTGTTTGTAGCATTTGATCCATATGGCGCAAGTAGAAGCGGTTATTTGAGTGCCGATAGAACTGCTGTGTGGAAGTTTGAAGATTTATTTAAGCAAAAATCTGAAATTTTACAATCGGATAACAATTTATCGGAAGATGCAAAAAATATTTATTTTAATATTGTTAATAATGAATCAAATGTTTTAAAAAACTTTTCTCTAACCTCTGTATCGAAACGTGCATCCATGATTGATGAAGCAATAAAAAGAATAAAAGAGCTGTTAGGGAAGGATGTAAAACCTTTTGAAATATCAATTATTACTCCTTTAGTTGATGATATGTTGAAGTTTTCGTTGAAAGAAAATTTACATAATAATATTGTATATTTATCAGGCAGTGAAAAATTGGTTAATAACAGAATAGTAAAATCTGTTTTGAATATTCTCAAAATGTCCTTGGGTATAAAAATTTCTCATTTTGAGTTAAGAGTCGTGCTATCTCATTTTTTAGGCATTCCTATTAGATATTGTAAAAATATTCTTGAAAATTATGAAAAAACATTTCAGTTGATTGATTGGAATTTTCAAAATGATGAATATACAAATAAGTATGTTAATTTTAAAAACATATTAGAAAATCTAAAAAACTCTGATATAAAATTATCAGAAAAAGTATATGAAATATTCAATTCTTTTACTGAATTTTATTTAGTTAATTCCACAGAAATGGCTAAATTTAACTTTTTCATAAAGCAATTGCAAGATTTTGAAAATATATTTGGAGATGAGTTTAAACTAAGACAAGAAGAAATCATAAATCAGATAGAAAATTCAATTATATCTGAAAATCCGTATTCTATTTTAGAAATTTCTCAAAACGATTTGATAGTTTCTACCCCACAAAAAATTATTGACAATCAGGTTAAAACAAAATATCAGATATGGCTTGATATTTCAAGTGATGAATGGATAAAGAGTGATATAGGTCCTTTGTATAATGCTTGGGTTTTTCAAAGAGGTTGGGCAAAGGATGAATTTACTGTAGATGATAATATAGAATTATCCAAAGAAAAGACTGCAAGAATTTTGAGAAAGATAATTCTTTGCGCATCTGAGAATATAAATGTTTATGCTAGCTTATTTGATGGTAATGGCGTTGAAAACTTTGGCGGTATACAAGATTATATTAAAGTTCAAGAAAATGATGATTCAGATTTGAATGCAGAGAAAAAGTTTAATATAATTCCAAGAGAAGATCAAAAACCTGTACTTGAATATAAAAACGGTAAAATGGCTATTTCAGCAGTTCCCGGTGCCGGAAAAACAACAATTCTTTTGGCGTTAATTATAAAACTTTTAAACGACGGAATTAATCCTGAGAATATATTTGTTATGACATATATGGAATCGGCTGCAAGAAATTTTCGTGACAGGATAAAGACTATTCGCTCAAACAGCTCTCAATTACCAAATATCAGTACAATTCATGGTTTGGCGTTAAGAATTCTAAAAGAAAACGGAAACCATGAAAGATTAGGACTGCCATCAGATTTTGAAATTTGCGATGATACCCAAAGAACTAATATATTAAGACAAATATCGCAAAATTTAAAATTAAAAAAAACGGAAACAGATGAATTTGAAAGGGGTATTTCCGTATTAAAGATGGGATGTAAAAAAACTGATGGAAATATAGAAACAAGTGATGCTAAAATAAAAAGATTTTTGGAATTTTTTAGAGAATATCAGGCTGTTTTGAAAGAAAATAATTTAATTGATTATGATGATATGCTTATATCTTCTGTAAGATTGCTTGAAGAAAATGATGATATTTTAAAGTATTATCAAAATATTTGTCAATATATAATCGAAGACGAAGCTCAGGATTCTTCTGCAATTCAACAAAGGTTAATTAATTTATTAAGTTCAAAATCTAAAAACTTAATAAGGTGCGGTGATATTAATCAGGCAATCACAACAACTTTTTCTAATGCTGATGTTGAAGGATTTAGAAAATTTATAGCAGAAAGTGATAATGTAAGCATGGACCATTCTCAACGGTGTTGTGAGGATGTGTGGAAACTTGCAAATAAACTTGTTGATTTCGGAAAAACAAAGCCTGAATTTAGCGGTGCTTTTTTTGATATATATATGAAACCTGTACAAGGTAAAAATCCGGTTTCGCAAAATGCAATAAATCCTAAAATATTTGAAAAACCATTAGAAGAAAGAAATTATATTTTAAGAGAAATTAAATCAATACTGCGAAAAGAACCAAAATGTACTGTTGGTATATTACTCAGAAATAATTATCAAGTTGCACAGTGGATAAACTTCTTAAATAATAGCGGTTTGAAAACGATCACCCGAAGCGAATCTCTTGAACAAAAATCTATTTTTAGAACGATTTTTGCAATTATGAATATGATATTAAAACCTTTTGATAATAATTTAATTGCAGAAAATTATGAGATTTTGGCAGAAACAGGATTGTATAAACAACGTTTGGGGTATGAAATAAAAAAATGTGATATTCCTTTTATAGAACAGAATTGTGATGATATTGAAAATATACATCTTGCTCAATTCTATTGGGATTTAACATATTGGCTATATTTTAGTTATCTTGCACCTGAAGAATTAGCAATCAAAATCGGTTTGCATTACTTTTCATCAGAAATTGAAAAATCAAATGTTTATTTAATTTCTACATTAATAAAACGGTTGAGTATGAATAATCAAGATATGGAATCTTTGTTATTAAGATTGGGAGAACTTGCAAAAAAACCAAGTCTTAGCGGATTTAAATTTTTCTCGGAAGAAGATGAAAGCTCAAAAGAATTTGTAGCAGGTAAAGTCCAGATAATGACTATGCATAAATCAAAAGGGGATGAATTTGACTATGTATTTATGCCGGAAATGACTGAGAAAAATTTGACTTTTGATGTAGCGCAGGTAAAATTAAAATCTTCAGAATTTATGGAAAATATAAGACGATTGAATCCTGAATATAAAAATAAAACAGAAAACGATATGGTATGTGAGCAAATTGCAGAGAATTTGCGTCTTTTGTATGTTGCAATTACAAGAGCTAAAAAATATTTATGTATTACAACCAGCAGAAAAACAACGTCATTTGGAAAAGTTGTTGAACAAGAACCCAATCTGATATTTAATGATTTATTAGAGTGTCGTGAGGTGTACAGTGACTAGTTATTCTCCTAACATGTTAAAAACTTATCAAAATTGCCCTCAGAAATATTGCTTAAAATACGAGCAAAAACTTATTATGCCTCAAAAAGCTTCTTTGTTTGAAAAAGGTAAGAATATTCATGCGTTAGCAAATTATTATCTAAAAGGTGATAATATTGACAAATTTTTAACTGTTTTAAACCAAGAAGAAGTCCTGTTATGGGAAACTTTGAAAAATAATATATATTTTCAGAAACAATATGTGGAATCTGAATATAATTTATCTTGTAAAATTGGAGATTTTTGGATTGGCGGTAGAATCGACGCAATTGTGAAAGATGAAGAAAAATATTATATTCTTGATTATAAAACAGGTGCTATCCCAAAAGAACCTGAAAATGATTATCAAACAATGATTTATATGCTTTGTTTAAGTAAAAAATTAAATCGCATTGATGGAATTAATTTTGTTTATATTGATTTAAAAAATAATCAAAATCATTTGATTGAATTGTCAGATGAAAAGTTACGTGAATATGAAAAAAGCATTATCAAAATTTGTAATTCTATAAAAAACGTTCAAATACAAGAGGATTTAAAATTTTCAAAAAAATGTGATTTTTGTGAGTATAAAAGAGTTTGTTTTTAACCCTTTTTAAAAATACAAAACCCTCTGTATAATTACAGAGGGTTTTGTAAAAATAGTGTTAAAAACTATTTGATTTCTACAGTTGCGCCAGCTGCTTCTAATTTAGCTTTAATGTCTTTAGCTTCTTCAGGTTTAATACCTTCTTTAATAGCTTTAGGAGCACCATCAACTAAATCTTTAGCTTCTTTCAAACCTAAACCTGTAATTTCACGAACGATTTTCAATACAGGGATTTTTTGGTCGCCAGCGCTAGCCAAAATTACAGATACTTCAGAAGGAGCTTCACCTGCATCTGCTGCACCTGCTGCTGCTGGAGCTGCTGCTGCAACTGCAACCGGAGCTGCTGCTGATACGCCGAATTTTTCTTCCATAGCTTTTACTAATTCAGCTGCTTCTAACAAAGTTAATTTTTCAATTGATTCTAAAATAGTTTCTACGTTACTCATTATTCTTCTCCTTTTTTGTTTTTCGTTTGATGTCAGATTTTGTCTGACCTACTTTTAATTGTCATCTGTGTTTAATTATTGCTTTACACTCCGCTGTCATTCACTACATTTTAATTCGTAAAGTTTTTGTTCATTAGCTTCGTGATACTTCGAGTTTGTTCGCTATTGCTCACTCCACTCTACGCAAAATTAAGCTTTTTGATCTCTAACAGCTGCCATAGCACGTGTAAGTTGTGCCATAACTGCGTTGATAGATCCAACGATACCTGATGCCGGTGAATTGATTGAACCAAGAATTTTTGCAATAAGTTCTTCTTTTGATGGAAGTTTTGCAAGAGCTTCAACTTCTTTTGCATCAAGAAGTTTGCCATCCAATGCACCACCTAAAATAGCACCCTTTTTAGTATCTTTGATAAATTTAGAAACTGCTTTTGCAGGGCTAACTTGATCTTCATAACCAAAAGCAATAGCTATAGGTCCTGTTAAAGACTCAGCAAGCACTTCAAATTCAGTACCCTTTAGAGCAATTTTAGCTAAAGTGTTTTTAGTTACCATGTAGTCGCCGCCGTCTTTTTGAAGCGCACGTCTAAGATTTGTGATTTCTTCTACACTGTAACCTTTATACTCAGTTAAAACAGCTACTTGGGCTTTTTCTGCTTTTGCTTTAATTTCATTGATTTTTTCTGATTTAAAAGCTTTTGTTGCCATTTTTGCTCCTTTTTTGTGTACTACATATTTTACCGACCACGAACATTAAAAAAGACTTTGCGTCATTCTCAATATTCAGACCGCAAAATCTTACAAGTTAAAACATCTATTTATATTTTCGACTGTTTCACCTCGGCTAGATATTAAGGTAGTTATTATAAGGATTTTACCCCCAACCACCACTAGCTGTCTGCGGTTATATGTTCATACTATTATAAAAATTTTTAGAAATCAAGTATAAGTTAAACTTTCTTAACCAATACGTATATATCAGAACCTCCATCGATTGCGTAATCGCTATTGAAAAGTTCAATATTGTATTTTTGATCCTGTTTATATTGATATCTTAATTTAAAGTTACCAAAGCAAGTAATTCCTCTTGAATGTCTGATTTTAATTAAATTTTCCAATGCAGGATATACAGTGTTTCTGAAATCTGTATTGTTATCATATACCTCTACTCCAATATAGCTGTATATTTCCCAATTGTCTTCTTTGAGCTCTGATTTTATTTTGTCGATAATTTTGCTGATTTTGGGTAAAATAGTGTCAATCATAATAAATTCATTTAACATTACAACAAGTTTTGTGCCATTTTTGGCGAATTTACATCCTTTTAATTCTTTCAATTCTGTATATAGCATTTTGAACGTAATTTCTTCTTTTTCATCTTTATTTCTTATTGGCTGGTCAGCTTTTCTATATTTTTTGATTGTTAAATCTTTTAACTCTATTTTTATGATGATTGCAACATTGTTAGAATTTAAAATTCTTTTTTCTGTTTCTATTCTTAGAGCTTCATTAAATTTATTTTCCTCTTGTTGTATTAGTCCATCAACAATTTTATCAATGAATTCTGCAGATCTATAAATATAATATTTGCTTTTTGATATAATAAACACAATTAAAATTGATACTATATCAAATACAAGGATGGAAGCATCAATGGTATTGCCTGCAATATCAATGCTTGAGTTATAATAAATTTTTACAAAATCTGATATTGCTTCAGCTATTGGCTCTGCAAACATGAAGAAATCGAAGCCTGCTACTCCAAAAAACCAATATGCTGCGGAAAAAAATACAAGTATCATCAAAACAATTTGTATTGCAAATAGTAAGTTTATAAATAATCTAATTAATTTTTGAAGTATTTTAAAAAGTAATATCATAATTCTCCAAGTGATATATTATCAATTAACCTAACATTTTTAATTTTTAGTGCTATAAACACGATTGTGTTTTCGTCTGCAATATTTTTTTCTTCCAAATCATTAGCATCTCTAAATTCAAGATATTCAAGAGAATGATTTGAATTTAGATATGAATACGCTGTTTCTGTTAATGCTTTGCAATCTTTAATCCCATTTTTATAGCAAGCCTTTATGTTAAATAAAATTTTGCTTAGTGCTAACGCTTCTTTTTTATCTTCTTCCGATAAATATTTGTTTCTTGAAGATAAAGCCAAACCGCTTTCTTCCCTAACTATAGGACAAGGAATAATTTCAACCGGAATATTCAAGTCATTTACCATTTTCTTTAATATAATCAGTTGCTGTCTGTCTTTTTCGCCGAAAAAAGCAAAATCCGGTTGTACAATGTTAAACAGCTTATTTACAACCGTACATACTCCGTCAAAATGTCCAACTCTTGATTTCCCGCATAATTTATTTACGTAAAAGAACGGGGGGGTTACGTACGTCAAAAAATCATTAGACATAATATGTCCTTCCCCGTACATTTCTTTAGGGCTTGGTGCAAATATAATATCAACACCAACATCATTGCATAGTTTTTCGTCAGCATCCAATGTCCTTGGGTATTTGTCTAAATCTTCTCCGGGACAAAACTGTATTGGGTTAACGAATATCGAAACAACTGTTTTATCGCATTTTGATACAGATTTTTTTATTAAACTTTTGTGACCATCATGCAATGCTCCCATAGTTGGTACTAATCCGATTGTTAATCCTTGAGATTTCCACTCTCTAATCTTGTTTCTAACTTCCTCTATTTTATGAATAAGCATAATTCTCTCTCTTTCCTAAATTATATCATTAAATTTATGGCTTGAAAATAGTTTATTTTTACTATTTTTTAATAATAAAAGCCCCCAATGTTGGAGGCTTTTTATTTAGACAAAAATTTCTAAATTATTTTGCTTGTAATTTGTTTACAGCAAGAGTTAATCTTGATTTTTTTCTTGCAGCTGTGTTTTTGTGTAAAACACCTTTAGATACAGCTTTATCGCATAGTTGATATGCTCTTGAGATAGCTGAATTTAAAGCATCTTTGTCATCAGCTTTAGCCAATTCCAAAACTTTCTTTACTGCAGTTTTAATAGATGTTTTGAATGCAACATTCTTAACTCTATTTCTTTCAGCGATTAATACTCTTTTTTTAGCAGATTTAATATTTGCCATTGTTTTTGCCTTTCTTTACTCAACTTGCCCGCTTAATGACTGCGGATTTTGAGGATGTGAGCAGGGGTATGGTATAACAAAAAAATTATTTTAGCAAGTGCTTGTAAAAAGTGAGATGTGGAATGTAAAAAGTTCTTTACAAAAATAGTCTGAGCAAAACTCAGTCATAACCACTTTATGATAAGGTCTTTTTACTTATAACCTTTCACTTTTCACTTAATTAACAAATCTTCACACATTTGTCAAAAATTCCTGCCACTGTGTTTTTATATAATAGTAAGGGAAAATCAAGGGAAAATTATGTCAGGATTGGAAAATTTTGTAAGCAAAAACAATGGCGGATTACCCCAATATTACATCGCAAAAAATCAAGCAGAGTCTATCAAAACAGAACAAGCTGCCGTTGAAAATAAAGCTGTAGAAACTAAAGATTCTGCAGCAACTAATCCTGTAAATGAAGTTCCAAAAGAAACTATTCCGGCAACGGTTCCAGATACAACAATAAGAGATGAATTTGTTAAGGAAAAGAAAAATAATGGACTAGTCGGAAAATTTTATAACTTTTTGAAAAACAAATCTGGTATCGGTTTAGGCTCTAAGAAGGTTGAAGCTGAGATTGACAAATTTGAAAAAGGAGAAATTACAGAAGAACAAGCAAGAGAAAAAATCTCTCAATACAAAATTTCAAGAGAAAATGCAGTTCAACAAACAGGAGATTTGGCGGCAGCTGCAGTTTCGATTTCCTCATTCTATTTGTTAAATAATCAGGCTAAAAAGCTGAAAGCTCGTTTTGAGTTGGGTGCTTTACCTGAAATTTTGCGGATAGATAAAAGCAAAGATGAATTAAAAAACTCAAGACATGCAAAATATATTAAAAAATTAGAAAGCATAGTAAAATCAAAAGGCAAATTAGCTGCTTATATGCTGCCTGTATTAGCTTTAATCGGCGGTGTGACAAAGCTTCAAACTCTTCAATTGGAGCGTATAACATCAAAAGAATTTTCAACAGATAAAAAATTACCAAAGAAAGAAAGAAAACAACAAAAGAAATTAAACAATATAGCAAAACGAGAACAAGATTTAAAAAACTTTGGTACAGGCGCAGTTGCAGGTTTGTTAGCACCGGTTACAGCTCTTGCTGGCGGTATAGTAGGTGTTCCAGCATACTTGGCTGCAACAACAGGCTTGAGGTATGCAGCAAGCAATAATGATGAGAAGAAAAAATCTTTTGACGATTTTGCAAAAACATTAAAAGACAATGCGGCAGTAAATACTGTGGCTGCAGCTTTAATTGCCGTTCCAGCATTTAAGCATGCAAATTACAGCAAGGTTTTGGGTACAAATCTTGAAAAAGTAGTAAATAAATTGAAAGGTAAAAAATTACATTTACCTGATCTGCCGTCACAAAAAACAGCGTATCAAGAACTTGAAGACAAGATGCTTAATTCTGAATCTATTCAAAAGATTTTGAATACAGGCGAAGATTTGAACGTCGAAGCTAACATGAATGATCTCATTAAACGACTTACAGAGGAAAATATATTTGCAGTTAAGTTCTTACAAATAAAAAATAGCGGAATATTGAAAGCTGCAAAAGGCGAATTTAATCATTATAGTATGGTTTCTGAAGCATTAAGAGAAAATTGTCCGCCAACAAGAACTCTTGAACAGGCTCAGGATCTTATAAATAGTCTTTGGGGGTCTCGTGAATATACAATATCTAAATTGCTAGGTGTTGGTACTGTTGCTGAAACGTACTTAGCTAAAGACAAATCCGGTAAAGAAGTTTGTATAAAGGTTCTTAAAGAAGGCATAACTGCAGAAAAGATCGCAGCAGATAAAGAAAAACTTGTAAAATTAATAACAGGGGATACTCCTATAAATAAGCTTACAGAAGATCAAAAATATCTATTGAGAAATATTGATGATTTGGCTGAAGGTATTTCTAAAGAAGTTGATTTCAAGAATGAAATGGAAGCCGCAAAAGAATTGAAAAAATATTGTAAGGTCGCTGATGTAGTTGTTCCTCACGCTGCAAAAGATGGTATTTATGTAATGGAAAGAGCAGAAGGAATAAGCGTAAAAACTCTTGTTGATTATTACAATTGCGAACGAAGCTTAAAATCTATGAAAAAATGGTTAGCAAAAAATCCTGACAGCGATTGGGCTGCAAGAGAAATAGACAAACTTGAAAAGCAAATGGAAAAAATAAAATCCAGATCTCCTGAATTTGAAGAATTTGAGATGACACCTGCGCAAATTAAGAAATTGTTGAATTCTTATATTGATTTACAAATAGAACAATTCTCTAAAATTGATAAAAACGGAAAAGTTATCCACGCAGATATTCATCCGGGCAACATATTTATTAATTTGAAAAACTTGCAGAGCGGCAAAGGTAAATTGTTCACATTGATTGATACAGGTAATACAATAAAATTGTCAAAAGAACAGGCTAAAGCGTCGATGCGCGTAATTCCTTATATCAAAAATGGTAATTATAAAGAGCTTTCTAAGATTGTTCTTGATGGTGCTGTATTACCAAAAGGATTGTCAGAAGCAGATGCGCTTGCAAAAATCGAAGCTGATTTAAAGAAATTCTTCTTTGATTCAGAAACTAAGATTGAAACAATGAATATAGATACATTCTATGCATTGTCAGATAATATTTTGAGAAAATACAGCATCATTCCGAATAACACTCAATTAAATCTTAATAAGGCTAAAACATCTGCATCAAATTCATTTGAAAATTTGATTGAATCTTTCTTCAGCAAAAAATATGCAGGTAAAAATATAGATGAAATGTCTACAACAGAAATGGCCGGCACTGCATCAAGAATGGTAGGCGATGCGATGACTATATTTGGCAGATTTAAAACAGCTCAAACATGGCAGGAAACTAAAAATTTATTCCAAATGAGCTTTAAAGAAGCTTGGAATTACTTGAGAAATCCGAATAGATTGAAAACAAACAGCGAAGATTATTTGACATTTGAGATGAAACAATCAATGCCTGGACCAAATTCAAAATTCAATATTTTTGAAGAAGCAGCTGAAGAAATTTAAAATATATAAATTTTGAGTAATTTGTTTGAATAATCAATATTTTCATGTTACTTTAAGTGTGTTGGGAGTATTGATCTATGCAAATTGATAAATTTAGGAAATTTTTAACCCCTAATTTTTTGCTATATATATTTGTAATAATACATGTGATAGTTTGGTCAATGCTGCCTCTTTTAAGGGAAATATTACCAATTGATGCTGCAGAATGTATTATTTGGGGAAGCTATTTAGACTTTGGCACAAATAAACATCCTCCGCTTGCCGGCTGGTTAGCATATTTTGTTTACAGCATATTTAAATCAGATTTTTCTATTTACTTATTAGGTCAATTATTCGTAGGAGCAGGATTTGTATATATATACAAAATTGGAAAATTGTTTTTTTCTGATTTAAAAGCGTTATTTGCCGTATTACTTTTGGAAATTTGTTATGTATATACTTATATGGGTATTTATGAAGCTTTTAATCCGAATTTTTTACTGTTGTTCCTTTTACCGTTTTTAACATATTATTTTTATAAATGCTTACATGAAGATACTTTAAAAAATTGGGTAATTCTGGGTTTTGGGTATGGTTTTGCATTTATTGGAAAATATCAGACGATAATGCTATTTGCAGGCATGCTAACTTATCTTCTGATTACGAAAATCGGTAGAATCCAGTTTCAAAAAAAGGGTATATATATAGCCGGAATTATTGCTTTTATGTGTGTATTGCCTCATATTATTTGGCTGTGCAATCATGACTTTTTATCGTTTAATTATTTCAAGCTGTGCGAACTTAAATATTCACATATATATTATGGATGGTCAAAATATATTGAATCTCCAATGTTTTTTCTCCTGAATTTATTGCTCCCATTGATCGGTTTATTGTTCGTTTATTTTACAACGATAAAAATTGCCGGACAAAAGTATTGTATTAATAAAATTGTTAATGATGATTCAATGTTTCTTGTAGCAACAGGAATATTGCCTGTCATATTTCAGATCTTGCCGGCTATGGTTAGAGGTGCGTACCTGGTTCCTCAATGGGGGTATTGTTTGTTGTATATGATCACAATTTTGCTATTTTATTTCTTTCCTTTTGAATTATCTAAAAAAGCGATAAAGTATTTATTGTTTTGGATAATTGCGGGTGCAGTCGCAACTTATCTTATACTCGGATACATATATTATACAGAGAAAAGTTTTGCAAGCAGATTCCCTGTAGAGCAGGTTACAAAAACTCTTTCTGATATATATGTAAAAGAAACCGGTAAACCTCTAAAATATATTGGAGGATTTATAGAACTTACAATTCCTTTAGAATTATATAATAAGAATTATGTTTCTGTGTTGGATACGTATGGTTATAAAAATCCTTGGATTGATATGGCAGATTTAAAAGATTCCGGAGCTTTAATTATTGGCAGAAATAAAAAACTAATGGAAAAATATATCATTGCAACTATGCATGACTATAATGGTAAATTTAAGATAAATAAGTTTAATATTGTAGTAGAAAATTGTTTGGGAAAGACGAAAACATATGAAATGTTATATGTGGTAATTCCACCTGCTGCTAATTAAATATATAAACTTTTGTAACATTATACATAAGAACTAGTTCTAAAGGATTATATTTTTTATCCTCCTGTGGTATAAATAATATATAAGAAAGAATTATAGTTATATAATAATTCTAATAAATGATATGGAGGCAAAAATGTCAGTAGGACAATTCGTATTTATGTTACACAGCCATCTTCCTTATTACAGAAAAGCCGGTATGTGGCCTTTCGGGGAAGAAAACCTTTATGAATGTATGGCAGAAACTTATATTCCATTGTTGAATGCAATTTCTGAATTATACGATGAAGGTATAAAAGCAAAGTTAACGGTTGGTATTACACCAATTTTAGCTGAGCAACTTAATGATGAACACTTGAAGCATGGATTTGTAAAATATCTTGATTCAAGAATAGCGAAAGTATCAAAGGACTTGGAAAGATATCCTGACGAAAAAGTTCCTCATTCTCAGCATTTGAAATACCTTGCAAAATATTATTTTGATTGGTTTACAAATATAAAAGACTGTTTTGTGAACAAATACGGAATGGATTTGATCGCCCAATTTAAAAAATATCAAGATTTAGGTTGTATTGAAATTACAACATCAGGTGCTACGCACGGATTTTCACCGTTGTTAGCTACCGATGCCAACTTGAATGCTCAATTTAAAGTAGGTCAAGATACAACAACAAGATTATTTGGTAAAAAAGCGTGTGGAGCTTGGCTTCCTGAATGTGCATACAGACAAGGTTACGAATATATAGGTAAAGATGGTAAAAAACATTGGAGACCTGCTATTGAAGTAACTTTACAAAATAATGATATCGAATATTTCTTTACGGAATCACACGTTATCGAAGGTGGAAATTCAATTGGTAATAGACGTGTAATCGGTGTTTACGGAAACATTGAATATATTCCTCTACCTGACAGAGCACCTACAGGATACGATACTTATTCAGCATATTGGCTTCCGGATGCGCAAGTAGCTGTAATGGGAAGAAATGAAAGAGCAGGTTATCAAGTTTGGTCTGCAGCTGATGGATACCCAGGCGACGGATGTTTCAGAGAATTCCACAGAAAAGATGCTAATTCAGGTATGCATTATTGGAGAATAACTTCACCAAAAACAGATCTTGGCGACAAAATGCTTTATGACCCTGTTTTGGCATTGAATAAAGTAAATGAAAATTCGGACCACTACACAACATTGATTTACCATATGTTAAATGACTACAAAAAAGCTACCGGCAAAGAAGGTTTGGTAATGGTTTCATTTGATACCGAATTATTTGGACACTGGTGGTTTGAAGGTGTTGAATTTATCAAGCAAGTAATTAAAAAATTCAACAATTACTTGCCTCAAGTTGAAAGAATGACAGCAGGTGAATATATTCATGCATATCCTCCTAAAGAAGCTATCCAAATACCGGAAAGTTCTTGGGGACAAGGCGGACATTTCTACGTATGGAATAACCATTTAACAGAATGGATGTGGCCTATAATTCATGCATGTGAAAAAAGAGCTTCTGCTATCGCAGATAAATATCCTGAAATTCCGGAAGATAAGTTACTTCACAGAGCATTAAATCAAATGGCAAGAGAAAATCTGTTGTTGCAAAGCTCCGACTGGCCATTCTTGATTACAACATGGCAGGCAAAGGATTATGCTACAGATAGATTCAGAGAACATGTTGACAGATTTGAAACTATCTGCGATATGATTGAAAGTGGAAATATAGATGATGCGGCGTTACAGAAGATTGAAAGTATTGATAACTGCTTCCCTGTAATAGATTACAGAGTATATCAATCAATTGAAGAAGGTGTAATTCCTCAGCAATCTGCAAAACTTGCGCCGTTGTATAATTAAAAGTTTATATTAATATAAAAAGACCGCTTGAGTTAGCGGTCTTTTCTGTTGATTTTTAGTTGTGGAAATTTTGTTAAAATTCTGTCAAAACATTCTTTATTTGGTTCAAATGTGCTCAGTGGTTTTAACATTAATTTTTCATCATTTTTTAATCCAAATATTTTGTATAATTCTTTTGCTTTTTTTATATTCCCCATAAATCCGTTGGGCCACCACATATCTATAATTCTTACATTTTTTTTGGGAACAAAAGGTTTTTTAGTCTTTTTGTTATTTTTTGCTTTAGGTACGTTTAATGCTACCACGCAATGATCTAGTGCTTTAGGGGCTTCATTACCTTTTTGAGAATAAAGAGCAAACATATCGCAATTCTTTACTTTGTTTAATCGTAAAATAATTTTCATAATTTCAGAAAATTCATCACAGTTTGCAACTTTGAAGGCTTTTACTATACCTAAAAAACCTCTGAAATATTCGGGAAGTCCGCCATCAATTAAAAGCGTTTTCCTATATTCTCTAGTGAATCCCAATTTATTATTGAGATCTCTGAAGGATGATGCGCATACATCATCTCCTTGAGAAAAGTAATGTATATATGTTGGGCTGTCAACTCCGGTACAAAATTCCTTAAATACATTTTGAGCTTTTGGCAGAATCTTTCTGGTATTTGGACGAGCAGTAAATGATATATTTGAAGTAATATTATTTGTCATGTTTTTCTCCTGCTAAGGATTTTCCTTTTTTGAGTATAAATTGGGGATATTCTTTTCTTAGAGCAGATATTGTTTTTTTGTCAAATTTTATACCTTGTGGTGCATAAGGAGTTAGTGCAATGTCATATTCATCTCTAATTTTGAAGAATTTTGAATACTCACCTTTAAATTTTCTTTCAACGTTAGGTGCAAAATCTGCAAATCCAAGCCAGGGGTCGATAATTAATGTATCTTTTAAATTTTTCAATTTTTCTAAAAAAGGCATTTTTGTGGATTTTATCATCAAAACAGCATGGTCAACAATCTCACCGGTAATTGCTCCGCTTTTGGTAACGAGGTAAAGTTCCGGTTGAATAACTTCAACACCGTTCATATGGCATATTACGGAACAGAGTTTAGCAAAGTCTGCACAGTTTGCAATTTTATGTTCTTTAATTTTTTTAATTAATGTCAAAATAGCTTCTTTATGTCCCTTTTGTGATCTTGCCTGATCAAAAGGTATCCTAATTTCTTTATAATCTTTTTCGTGGAGTCTTTCAATGCACTCCTTTATTCTTTGAGTTTTCTCTGCATTTGTGAATTCAGCGTATCTGGTTGAAGACATCACAGGGAATTCTTCGCTAACAAGTCGACAAAATTTTTCGGCATCTCTTACTTGAGGTGCTCTTGATGTAAAGTTGATATTATTTTTTACACTAGAAACTTCCACGAATAATGTAAAACAGGTAAAGATATAAAATTGCCTAAAATAAAAAATTATATTAAGGTATTGCAAAAAAAAAATTAGCATATATAATAAAACACGTAACCGAAATATGGGAGCGTAGCTCAGTTTGGTTAGAGCGCATGCCTGTCACGCATGAGGTCGCGAGTTCGAGCCTCGTCGTTCCCGCCATTAA